>QIAI01000447.1 GCA_003224995.1 Acidobacteriota bacterium | reverse complement strand
AGATTGAAGATTTAAGACATTTAAACCCTGACTGAGCCAATCTAGGTGCCGTGTTCTGAAATCTGCAATCTAGAATCTGCAATCTGAAATGTCATTAGCGTTTGCGTGAATACGAACACGAAACTTCGAACCCGCTCTCGCGAATACTTTGCGCGCGCGCAGCAATCCCTGGTGGAAGGCGTGAACTCGCCCTCTCGCGGAGCCGCCGTCTACTCGTCCGGGCCGGTTGTGCTGGAGCGTGGCCGCGGTTCGCGTGTGTGGGACGTGGACGGCAACGAGTTCGTTGACTTCATGATGTCGTTCGGCGCATTGATACAGGGCCATGCGCATCCCAAGATCGTCGAGGGCGTCTCGAAGAGCGTGGGTGAAGGCTCTCATTTCGCCGCCGCTACCCCGGCTGAAGCCGAAGCCGCCGAGCACTTTTGCCGGATGGTTCCCACGGCGGAGGTTGTGCGCTTCGCCAACACCGGGAGCGAAGCCACGATGCTTGCCCTGCGCCTGGCGCGCGCACACACGGGACGCACGAAGTTCCTTAAATTCGAAGGCCACTACCACGGCTGGTACGATCCGTACTGCCTCAACGGCCATAGCCATCCTGTCGCACAACTGGGACCGCCCGAGCATCCCACGAAGATTCCTGATTCGGAAGGAATCCCGTCCTCCGTATTTGAAGATGTCATCGTCGCTCCGTGGAACGATTTGCCGGCGTTGGAGGGTACTCTGCGCCAGCACGGCCGGGAACTGGCGGCCATCATCACCGAGCCCATCATGGCAAACATGGGTTGCATTCCGCCGGCCGAGCGCTACCTGCAGGCCGTTTGCGATCTGGCGCACCAGTATGGCGCGCTGTTCATTCTTGACGAAGTGGTGACTGGCTTCCGCTATGCTCCGGGCGGCTGCCAGCAACTCTTCAATCTGCGCCCGGACCTCGCGACCTTCGGCAAGGCGCTGGGCGCTGGATTTCCCATCGGAGCCGTGGCCGGATCGCGAAATATTCTTGACCGCATGCGCTGGTCTGAGCACATGGTGCTGCACTATGGAACCTTTAACGGGCATCGACTGACGATGAACGTGGTGGCCGCGAATCTCGATCTGCTCAGCGCGGAAGGAGCGTACCGCCAGCTATTCGCGATCGGAGATGCGGCAATTGCCGGGCTGCGCGCCATCTTTCGGCGGCGAGGAATTCGAGCCATCGTGCAGGGCTTCGGACCCATGTTCCAGATTTACTTCACGGAGCTCGATGCAGTTCGCAATTATCGCGACTATTGCGCGCATGTTGATACCGGAAAATATTCGCGCTTTGTGCATCACCTGCTCGAGCACGGCATTTACATGACTCCTTCCAATGGCCTGCACTGGATCATCTCCACGGCGCATACGGAACAGGACGTTGAGGCATTGCTCGGCGCCGCCGACCAGGCCTGCGCGCAACTGGCATGAAATCCACGATGTTTCTTGGCGGAGGCCGCATTACGGGCGCGTTGCTGGCGGGATTGCGCTTGGCCAAGAACAAAACGCCGATCCTGGTGCATGACCGCAACGAGCACAAGTTACGCGCATTGGAGCGCGAGTATGGCGTCGCGGTGGAAACGAATTTGGGGCGTGCGATTGCGCGGGCTGACCGGCTGATTGTGGCGGTGCGTCCGGATTCTGTCAGTGAAGTTCTGAAGCAAGTACGGGAGTGGAGGGTTTCGAACGCTGGCAAGCGCAATCGAGCGGTGCCCGTGTTAGCGTGCAGCCTGGCGGCCGGCGTTCCGCTATGGCAGCTGCGGGCTCAACTGGGGCGGCCGGTGCTCTGGTGCCGGGCCATGCCGAGTCCGGCAGCGCGCAGCGGACGAGGGCTTACTGCACTGACTTTCGATCGGGGCTTTCCGAAAGCCTGGCGTGGCCGGATGATGAAGTTTTTCGGGCAGGTCGGTCCGGTGCTCGAAATTCCCGAGCGCAAATTTGATGCGTTCATGGTGACCTTTTCGCCCAGTCATGGCTATCACGCGCTGGCGACCATGGCCCAAGCTGCGCAGAATCTTGGTCTCGAGCGGCAGGCGGCCTTCACGGCCGCCGCACATGCCTTGGCGGACGCGATTGCCTCGTGGCGTGAAGGAGACGAGTCCCTTGAGGAGCTCCTGCGGGAAGCGGCGACTCCGGGCGGTATTGCTGCCGCGGTGATGAAAACGATGGACTCCGCCGGCTATTCCCGTATGGTTGAGCGTGCCCTGCGCGCCGGGATCAAGCGTAGCGAGAGGATTGCGAAATCCTCATGAACCCAGGTTAGCGTGCAAAGAGCGCACGCGACCTGGGGCACCGAGCTAGCTTGCACGAAGCATTTTCGCGGCGACTCGTCCAAGGCGAACGACCCGATAGAGAGGAAACAACCAGGGCGGTAGATTGATCATTTTCCATTCGCTGATGGCAGGCGTGAGCGCCAGTCGCATCGCAAACCGCAATCTATCGGCGAAGCGCTCGCGCACCTGCGCCATCCATTGAAAGTATTGAGGCGATTCGACGTTGTATTCCTCGGCGGCGGGAAGGTGCTGGGCGACGTCGCGGCATAATCTTTCGGTCTCACGATCGCCCTGCCAATGCTTCGCAATAAGATCGGGCAGCGGCGCATGCAGCAAATCATGCGCCACGGACTGCTCAATCATTTCCCAATCCAGGTTGCAGGATTGAAGAATTCCCGCGATGTCCCGCAACCAACAGAGCCGAATCCACGCGTGCTTGGCGCCATGAACACACAGCGTAAGCAGCAGATCTTCCGGAGCCAGCGCCCGGACCCTGCGGCCATTCAGTTCTGACGAGATGACCCGGTCGAACAGAGCTTCCATGGAAAACTCAATCGCATAGAAGCGCGGGACGATGGCCCATTGAATTTCGAGCAGATTGTGTCCTGCTGGACCGTCGAACGTGTACTCGTATCCACTGGCAAGGTAGGCTGCTTCGTGGGCCGGGGAGAGTTCTATATTCGGGGCGTAGCCGAGATCCCGCAATGCGGCTTTGGCACGCAAGACGCAAGCGGGGCGAACCAGGACATCGAGATCGGAGAACTCCCGTAACGCGAGGTCTCCATACACCGTTTCGGCGAGGGCTGGTCCTTTGTAAGGAATGACTGGAATCTCATGCGCCTCCAGGCAGTCCAGGATGCGAAACAGTTCAGCGGTGAATCTCAGGTTTCGACGCGCGTTGTTCTCGTAACGGGCGCGCAGGTCATCCCGGATGGCTGCGGGAATTGCAGGTGCGAGGTCGCGCGTGGTGCGATAGATCAGCGGCAAGACGCTATGGTGCTCGCCCAGACGTATGACGTCCGACCAAGCCACGCCTTTTTTGAGAGCCGCTGCCACTCTCTGCAAGCGAGTTTCCGGCGCATCTACCGCGCAACACGCCAGTAGGAGTTCAAATTCGGCAGGAAAGGCGAGGATCAGGCGTCGCGCAGGCGGTTCAGCCGAAGTGGAGGCAAGAGAAGACATCAGGGCAGCGCGAAGAGAATTGAGAGAGATTCTTAAGAATACGTATCGGGGGCAATTTGAGCCGAGCTTGGCGTGGCCGAATCCGCCATATTCGCTGACCCTCAATTTTCTTAAGCGCGCCCACTATAATACCTAGACTTCCGCAGCGAACCTGCCATGCCTGCCGTCATACTCGAGACCGTCAGCAAAATCTTTCGCCATCGCCCGGCGCTGTTTAACTGGTTTGGGCGTGAGCGCAGCGGCGAAACTCGCGCGCTGGATCACGTTTCCCTGCAAGTCCCCGCGGGCAGTGTTCTCGTTTTGTTGGGTCCGAATGGCAGCGGGAAGACCACTACTCTGAAATTAATTTCCACCATGCTGCTCCCTGATGAGGGTCGAGTGCTGGTGCAGCAATTCGATACCCGCACGGATTCAAAGTACGTGCGTCAAAGGGTGGGTTTTGCCGTGGCTACGGAGCGGTCGTTTTTCCCGAGGCTTTCAGCGCGCGAGAACCTGGATTTTTTTGCGGCCCTGGATGACATTCCGAGAAGAGCGCGCGCACGCCGTGTCGATGAATTGTTGAGCCGCACTGGCCTGGGGGATGCCGCCGATACGCTGGTGATGAAGTTCTCCAGCGGCATGTATCAGCGGCTGGGCATCGCGCGCGCCCTCATTCACAAGCCGGCGGTGGTTTTGCTGGATGAACCTACGCGCAGTCTCGATCCCGGCTCGGCGGCGCAGTTCTGGAACCTGGTGCGGGAGTTGCCCAGTCAAGGCGGGACCGTGATTCTGGCCACTCACAACTTCAACGAAGCGGTCGCTGTCGGCAACCACGTGGCGGTTTTATTCAAAGGGACGGTGGCGGCTGAACGGATTCTCTCTGCAACCATGAGTGTGGACGAGCTGCGTTCTTTCTATTTTCAGACCACGGGAGAACTTGAAGAAGTCGAGCCCGTCGCGGCGCGGAGCCAGCCATGAGTGTGCTCTCGCTGGCCGATAAGACCGCGGTGATTGTGCGCCGAGATCTGCTGACCGCGGTGCGCTATCGGACCGGTTTTCTGCTCAATGCCGCCGGAGCCATCACCGAACTGGCTGCGTTTTATTATCTTTCGCGTGCGGTGGGGCCGGGCTTCCGTCCGGACGGGCTGGAATATTTTTCATTCCTGCTGGTGGGCACCGGCTTCTACACGTTCTTGCTGATGGGCGTGCATGCTTTTCTGCAAACTGTGCAGGAAGCTCAGCAAACCGGGACGCTGGAAGTTCTGATGGCGACCTCCACCTCGCCGCCAGTGTTGATTTTTCTGAGCGCGATGTCGGCCTTTGCCGCCAATACGGTGACGCTGCTCTTTTATCTGGCGGCAGGATTACTGTTTGTTGGTGTTCGCGCTGTCGGTGTTTATTGCCATCGCGATTGGTCTGATCGCGGCCGCATTACAACTCGCCATCCAAAAAGGGTCCGCGGTGGTGTGGGCGCTGGGTTCGGTATGGTTTCTGACGGGAACGATGTTTCCTGTTCAAACGTTACCCAAGGCGTTACAAGATGTGGCGCAGTTGATTCCCATCACGCACTCTCTGGAAGCCATGCGCCTGGCGCTACTGGAGGGCAGCTCGCCTGGAGTGGTCGCGCATGAACTTTATATATTAATAATTTTTACACTCATTCTGGTGCCATTTAGCTTGTTGTTTTTCTCCTGGACCTTGCGGCGGGCTCGTATGGAGGGAACATTATCATTTTACTAAGTTGTTCCAGAATTTAGACTACTTCGGGGCCGTAAAGGCCGCGAAATGCCCACAGAATGTGGCAGTTCGCGGGAGCAGGGTTGTGGTTCGCCAGCGTTCGAGAACGGTTAGCAAATGTCTTCGACTCTGTTGTACACTTTCCCGCACCGACTTTTCACCCTGGGGTTTGGGTGTCGTTGTGCAAGCAAGCACTAAGGGCCTCTGGAATTTCTATGACTGAGAAGAACCATCCTCCGGTTGATGAAGACAAGAACGCTCTCGACAGCCGAAATGCAGTGAAAAAGCCCTACCGTAAGCCTGCGTTCCGATCGGAAAAAGTGTTTGAGACAATGGCGCTCGCCTGCGGCAAGGTCGCTACCCAATTCCAGTGCCGCCGTCGTCGCAGAAGTTCCTGATTCTTGCAGCCCATGCCGCAAATCGCCGAGTCCCCGGACCAGGTTAAGCGCAAACTGGCGACGGATGTCCTTCGAACCACGGGAAAGGTCTGCCTGGCGGCGTTCGGTTACAGCATGCTGCCCACCATATGGCCGGGCGATCTGCTGACCATTGAAGCGCGTTCGTTGGAACAAATTCGCGTGGGCGATGTCGTCCTCTTCTCCCGCGAAGAGCGGTTTTTCATCCATCGGGTGGTCGACACCTTCGATGCCAACTCAGGAAGGTGCCTGATCGCGCGTGGGGATGCCCTCCCTGACGACGACGCGGCGGTACTGCCGGAACAAGTTCTAGGAAAAGTGACGGTCCTGCGGCGGAGCGATCGCGAGATCGAGGTTCCGGCATGCTCCACGGCGCGGCGTTTGGTGGGCTTGCTGCTTACCGCATCAGGACGCCTGCGGAGTCTTACGCTTCGATGGCACGCGTGGCACTCGCCCGCGGACGGATCGAAATCAAAGCTTGCCCCGGAGAGCATTTCTCTGGGATAGAACCATTGACCGGCTCGCGTGCCCGGCAATGAGCGAATATCATTCATGCTGCAGACGGAACAATCCGCAGGCGGTCCCGACGTTGCGGTAGAGATTGGCGGAATGCCAATCCGTTTGCGCACCGACGATGCGGCCTTCCGCGCATTGCTGGAAAAACGCTACGCGGGATTTGTGCGTCCGGCGGGAGATTCTTTTTTCGCCCTTGACGTGGACGTGATCCATCCCGAACGTGCGCTATCGCGAGCAGAAGAGCTGCGAGTTTGGAGCGATGGTGGGGTTTGGCGGCTGGAGCGGGGCGATTTTCGCGCAGAATGGGATCCACGCCTGGGGCGGGGGAAAATTCTGCAGTCGCTGAGTCCCTACGCGATTGATTCGGTCTTGCGCATTGTGCACACTCTCATCCAGGCGAAGGAAGGCGGGTTTCTGCTGCATGGCGCCAGCGCGATCCGCAACGGCCGAGCTTTTGTTTTCTCGGGCGTGTCGGGGGCCGGCAAGACGACGATTTCGCGACTCGCCCCGGCCGATTCCGTTCTGCTAACCGACGAGATTTCCTACATTCGTCGCGAGGGTGATTCTTATTGCGCTTGCGGTACCCCATTTGCGGGCGAGTTGGCCCGACTGGGCGCGAATGAGGCGGCCCCGATCAAGCGCTTATACTTCCTTGCCAAGGGACCGAAAAACAGCATCGACCCGATCGACACAGGGGACGCCCTGCGAATGCTATTGCGCAACATCCTGTTTTTCGCGGATGATGAGAACCTGGTGAAGATGGTGTTTCGGTCAGCCTGCGAGTTTTTGGGGCGTGTTCCTGCTTTCCGGCTGACGTTTTATCCGGACGCACGAGTATGGGATCTGATCCAATGAGTCCAACGTAGAGATGATGATTATGTCGGCCGTGGATTCGACATTCTTTACGTTGAACGAAGTGGCCACGGCGATCTGGCGAGCGGCAGACGGACACACGGCACTGGCGGAAATTGTGGAGCGCGAGGTGTGCCGCGATTTTGAAGTGGAGCCCGAAGAGGCCCGGCGTGACGCGGAGCAGTTCGTAAGCGAGCTTTCGCAGCACGGAATTTTGTTGGTCTCGGAAGAGCCAATCCCGACAAATCAACCCGGAACGGCGGAGTCGCAATGAGCCTGATGGTCGAGATGAACGACCGAGCGATGGCGCTGGGTATCCCACTCAGCGTGCACATCGATGTCACCTACCGCTGCAACGAACGCTGTGTGCATTGCTACCTTGACCACGAAGACAACGGCGAGATGACCACCGCCGAGATCAAGGACGTGCTCGATCAACTGGCGGAAGCGGGAGTATTTTTTCTAACCTTCAGCGGCGGCGAAGTTTTCATGCGGCAGGATTTTCTGGAAATTGTGGAGTATGCGCGCCGCCTCACTTTCAACGTGAAGGTGAAGACGAATGGAGTCATGATCCACGAGGCGGAAGCCAGGCGCCTGAAGGAACTCGGGGTGGAGCAGGTGCAACTCAGCGTCTATTCGCACCGGCCTGAAGTGCATGATGCCATCACCAAGTTGCCGGGATCGCTCAAGCGCACGATCAATTCAATTCGCTTTCTGAAGTCTCACGGGTTGAAGGTCACCATGTCGAACGTGATGATGACCGTCAACCGGCAGGACCAGGCCGGCACTCACGCACTCGCCAAGCAGCTGGGCGTGGCCTACACGCTGGATCCGACCGTTACCCCCAAGCTGGATGGCGACACGTCGGTGCTCAGCTTGCGCGTGGATGACGATGAACTCGACGGGATGTTTACCGATCCCGATCTGGTGGGCGACGTGGAAGAATTTTGCGCGCCGCCGCAGGCTCCGGGCGAAGACGTCATGGAAGGCTACTCGTGCAGCGCCGGGCACACCGCCTGCTATATCGATCCTTACGGGCAGGTTTTTCCCTGCGTGCAGTTTCCGCTACCGACCGGGAGCCTGCGCCAGCAGAAGTTTGCGGAGATCTGGTATCGCTCGCCACAGATGCAGGAAGTCCGTTCCATCAAGGTGAAGGATCTCACGGTGTGTTCGTCGTGCTCGCACGCGGGCACCTGCACGCGCTGTCCCGGCCTGGCTTACATGGAGGGCAGCATGCGCGGACCGTCCAGTTCTGACTGCGAAAAGTCCTTCCACCGCACTGGTATACCTTCGGCGAACATGTTGCGTAAAGCAGCGCTAGCCTCCCACGGCCCGCTGGTGCAGATCCTGCCAATGACGATGTAGCGTCCGGGGACGAGCGGTTACTTTCGTGACCTCCGGATTCGTGTTATCTCATCGCTAATCAGGCTCGGATTTGGCACACTTTAATTTGCGGGCTTCTTCCGCAAGTCTGATCATGTCTCCGGTAGCCAAGTCGCCCGAGTCTCCGCGCCGCATGACGCGTATGCGGGTCGAGATCCCGCTGCGCCTGACCACGCTGGCTCCCGCGCCGCTGCTTGCCGAGCAATGCCATACTCTGGTCGTGAATCCGCAGGGCTGCGGGGTAAAACTTTCGCGCGCCCTGGAGCCGGGCACTCGCGTGTTGCTCGATGGCCTGCCGGGTGGTGTGCACGTCAATGCACGGGTGGCGAATTGCCTGGCGCTGGGCACCGATGGAAGATTTTTCCTGCTAGGT
>QIAI01000446.1 GCA_003224995.1 Acidobacteriota bacterium | reverse complement strand
CTCTCGCCGTTCCGCTGGCAAGAGCTTGGAATCGCGCAATCCGCGAATGCGATAGGCCGGATCCAGAATCACTGCGGCCGCAACCACCGCTCCGAATAAGGATCCCCGCCCCACCTCATCGACGCCCGCGACCAAGTGGGCGCCCGTTGCCCAAGCTTTCTTCTCAAAACGCAGGGTGCAGCGCAGGCGCTTCAACAGGCGCAGCTTGGCGGCGGAGGCCGAAAGCTTTTTGTTAGCCGCAGATTTTCTTTTGGGAGACACGGATACTTCGCTGTTTGCATCTTCCACGAGAGCCGGGGTCGAGCGCAAGTGTGGATTTCTTCGCCCTCCGCCGCTCAAAGGAGCGGGATCCTCCCTCCTGGACGGGCGGGACGCCCGTACCTTGCAATGACTTGCGGCCCCATGCAAATGCCACGATTACCATAATGGCTCAGTCGTAACCTCCCTTAGGGTACCGCCGTAAATTGAACAAACTTCTGGAGCTTGCTACGCTCCGGATGTCTCCCCACTGATTGCCCCCGTATCCCAGAACGCAGGATCAAGCGGTGACATCACAAGTTGCGAAACAAGCCATCGATCGCACCGAGAAGCGGGTTCACGTCGCTTTGCCGGTACGGATTACCTACTTCGACGATGATGCCAAGCCCCGTCTGGAAATGGCCTGCACCTATGACATTTCCTCGCACGGAGCACGCGTGACCGGCCTGCGCTGTGTCAAAGAGGCAGGCGAGATTGTGGTCGTCGAGCGCGGCCGCAGCAAGGCGTATTGCCGCGTCGTGTGGATCGGGGAGGCGACTTCTCGACTGCATGGCCAGGTCGGCATTCAGTGTGTTGAGGCGGAGAAAACTCTCTGGACAGCCGAGTTGCGCGACATGGCGGATGTCTACGATGCGATTCCACGGGACCTTTCCTTGCCACGCGCCAACTCAGGGAATGCCAATAATCGTCGGCGCTATGCTCGTTTTGCGGCGGATGGTGTGGCGGAGTTGCTGCAGCGTGGCCCGTCTATCAATTACATGGATGGCGAACTGAAAGACCTTTCCGAGCTGGGCTGCCTGGTCACCACGAAAAGCGTGATTCTGCCCGGCACCGATCTCAAACTGGTCCTGAGAGTCGCTAACTACGATCTCAGTTTGAAAGGCCAGGTGCGGCACGCCGCTCTGGACGTCGGCTTGGGCGTGGAATTCCGCGAGATCCGCAAAGGCGACCGCGCCCTCCTGCAGCAGTTGATTCGCAAATTGGCGGAGAAAGAAAAGCCCGCCGAGCCTAAGCCGACAAAGCCAAAAGCGAAATGGGCAGCCATGCTGGGCTAGCTTCAGCCGGATTCTGCCTGTACTGGTTGGACTGTGAAAACGGTATGCACGCAATCGCACAAGCACTCGCTCGGCTAAGTGCCCGCCGTCATGAGAGCGCGACCCTTCCTGCGAAGGCGGGCCATGCCGCGAACTACACCCACGCTCGCAGCGCGGATCGAGCAACGCGTAAACCTGGAATTGAGTCGCGGGCGCAGAGACGTCTGCACCCGCTTCGTCGCAAACGGGGATGAACTACTTCGCGGCCGCTGCTTCAGCCGTGGGGCGCTCGCGGTCCACATCTTTCAAACGAGCCGCTTTGCCCTTCAACGCGCGCAGGTAATACAGCTTGGCGCGCCGTACCTTTGACGAGCGCAGCAACTCTACCCGGTCAATCACCTTCGAATTCACCGGGAAAATACGCTCGACGCCCTGGCCGAAGCTGATCTTGCGCACCGTGAACGAAGCTTGCGGTCCTTTGGCCTGCGCGATCACGACGCCTTCAAACGCCTGTACGCGTTCCTTGTCGCCTTCGCGAATCCTCACGTGCACCCGAATGGTGTCCCCAGGAACAAACTCGGGGAGGTCCGTGCGTTTCTGTTTAGCCAGTAGCTTTTCAATAATCAGGTTCGACATGATCGTTTCCTTGGTTGATATCTGGTTACTCTAGTATCCTGTCACGCAAATTCGCGCCATAAATCTCTCATCCCGACCGGAGCGAAGCGGAGTGGAGGGACCTTGTGTTTTCAAACAACCGGTCTCTTCACTCAGAATTTTCCTAATGCTATTTATTTCTGGGACACCACACTAGATTCTTCTAAAAAAACTTGTCATCCTGAGCGAAGCGAAGGACCTGCTTTTCCCGGACATTACCCTCCGCGAGCGTACTCCTTATTTCTTGATCTCCGCCAGCAAACGCCGATCTTCTTCGCTCAGCAACCCCGCATCGATCAAATCCGGACGATTGCGCAGCGTCTTCTCCAGCGCCGTCCGTCGCCGCCAGCGGCGAATCTCCTCGTGATTGCCGTTTACCAGCACTTCCGGCACGGCCATCCCGCGAAACTCCGCCGGCCGCGTGTAGTGCGGATAATCGAGCAATCCGCCCGAAACGCAAGTCGAACTCGGCGCGTCCCCCGCAGGCACACCCGGGCTTGCGGTGAACGACTCCTGCTGCGTTGACGCCTCGTTGCCGAGCGCTCCAGGAATCAGCCGTGTGACCGTATCCACGATCACGGCCGCGCCCAACTCTCCGCCGCTCAGCACGTAATCCCCGATCGAAATCTCGCGATCGGCCAGATGCTCGCTCACGCGCTCATCTACGCCCTCGTAGCGCCCGCAAATCAGCACCATTCGCTCCAGCAACGCCAGTTCCTGCGCCAGTCCCTGATCCAGGCGCTGGCCTTGCGCGGAAAGCAGAATCACCGACTCCCGGGCCTGCTTGGTCAAGCGCTGTTCCCGCGCTGTCAGCTTCAGCTTCTCACACCATGCCTTCGCCGCCGCCAAATGGGCGGTCATCCACCGTGCGATGCTTGTCGCGGGTAAACTCCCGCAGATCGTGAACCCTTACCTCGACCAGCCCCGCCTCGCGCGCACGCCGTAAAATCCCAAAATCCAGCGGCCCGCGAAAAAACTCCGGAAAAATCGTGACCAGATCAACCAACATTTGTAATTGGAAAATTTGGTATTTTTGTAATTTGAAAACCGTTGCCACTAGCGAATGATTTTCAATTACCAAATTACCAAATTACAAAATTACTCAATCTTCCTCTGCTCTCGCTTCTCTTCTTCCGTCAGCGGAGCATTCACATCCAGCATCCCTTCCGGCAGGCGCATGCGAACCTGCTTCGCCGCCAGGTCCACACCCGCCAGGTAGGCTTCGGCAAAAGGAATCTCGTAAGCCAGCTTCGCCTGGCCGCGCACCAGCAGCAGCGGCGCTTCACCGGCGCCGAACTCCACGCCTTCTATCTTGCCGATCTCGCGCTCGCCGTCAAAAACTGCGCATCCGGTCAGATCGCTGATATAGGTCCAGCCCGCTTCCAACTCGGCGCGCTCAGCTTGCGGTACCTGCAGTTCGCAGCGCAACAGGGTTTCCGCATCCGAGATCGAGTCGATACCCTCGAACTTCAGAACCAGGAGCCCCTTGTGCGGCCACAACTCCTCGATCTTTAACTGCCGCCGGCTGCCCTGCGGGTCGAGGGCAAACAATCGCATGCCTTCCAAGAAGCGGTCAGGAATATCGGTGGCTGATGTACTCGTCGCCCATCATCGCCCCTGTGCGTGGTCCTGCCAGGCTATTCGAGGATCTCGAGCGCGTAACGTTTGTTCGCCTTCAGCCCAGCCGCACCCAACAACGTCCGCAGCGCGCGAGCCGTGCGCCCCGACTTGCCAATCACCTTGCCCAAGTCGGCCTCTGCGACTGTCAACTCCAGCACCGTCTCGCCATCTTCTTCCAGCTCGTTTACCGACACCTGATCGGGAGCATCCACCAGCGCCTTGGTGACGTGCTCGAGAAGAACCTTCGCGTCGCCGCCTTGCTCACACATTTGCATTTTCCTTCGCTGTACACCTCGCGGCCGTAGAGAGATAGCCGTAGCAATTGGAGCTATCCGTCCAGCTCGCTCCACACGCGTCTAAGGCCTGCGGTCGCTCGGACTTGCAAGCCATAGATTGATCTCGGACTCGCCAGCCATAGCTTGATCTAGGATCCGTCGGCTTCCCTCGATCTTGGGAAGG
>QIAI01000426.1:2403-5598 GCA_003224995.1 Acidobacteriota bacterium | reverse complement strand
CCTCAAGCGTCGTGAGCAAACCGGACGCCCGTTTTCGTCGGCTGGCTTGCCGTTCGTCGGCTGTCCCGAGGGCGTCGCGTCTACAGGCTTTCGTCTTTTCCTCCGCAGGCCTCTTGAATTTGCGTGCGCGCCCCAGATTCGCCACAATATGCTCCACCCGGCGCATTGCCGGGCTACGACATTGGAGTTCTTCTTTCATGTCCAAACCCGCTCGTGCATTTGTGTGGCTTGCCGTAGCCGCAGCCGGCGCCCTCTCTATCGCGACCATCGCCATTCGTCGCGGCGAAGAAATCAATGCGATGTGGCTGGTGGTGGCAGCCGTCTGCAGCTATGCCCTGGGATATCGCTTCTATAGCAAGTTCATCGCGGCTCGTGTCCTCGCCCTCGATGCCTTGCGAGCCACCCCCGCCGAGCGCCTGGAAAACGGTCGCGATTTCGTGCGCACCAACAAGTGGGTCGTCTTCGGCCATCATTTCGCTGCCATTGCCGGACCCGGACCTCTGGTTGGGCCGGTGCTGGCTGCCCAGTTCGGCTATCTTCCCGGAACCCTCTGGATTCTCACCGGTGCGGTCTTTGCAGGCTGCGTGCAGGACTTCGTCATCCTGCTCTTCTCCGTGCGCCGCGATGGCAAGTCGCTCACCGAGATGGCCAAGGACGAAATCGGCCGCCTCGGCGGCTTCATCGCTTACATCGCGGTGATCAGCATCATCGTGATCCTGCTCGGCGTGTGCGCCCTCATCGTGGTCAACGCTCTGAAAGCCAGTCCCTGGGGCACGTTCACGATTGCGATGACCATCCCCATCGCTTTATTGATGGGTGTCTATCTCCGGCGCATTCGCCCCGGCAAGGTGCTGGAGAGTTCCATACTCGGCTTTCTCCTCGTGCTGCTCGCCATCTGGGGAGGCCAGTGGGCTTCGCAGACGCCATCCGTGGGACAGTACTTCACGCTGACGGCGCCGACACTGGCCATTCTGATCATCATTTACGGCTTTGCCGCCTCCGCCCTTCCGGTCTGGCTTCTGCTGGCGCCGCGCGACTACTTGAGCACTTTCGTCAAACTCGGCACCATTGGGATGTTGGCGCTGGGCATCATCGCGCTGCGCCCCACCTTACACATGCCGGCGCTCACCCGCTTCATCGACGGCTCCGGCCCGGTGTTTGCCGGAAATCTCTTTCCTTTCGCATTCGTGACCATCGCTTGCGGCGCGATCAGCGGCTTCCATTCGCTGATCGCCAGCGGCACCACGCCCAAGCTGATCTCGCGCGAGACCGAGACCCGCATGGTCGGCTACGGCGCGATGGCCTGCGAGTCCATGGTCGCCATCATGGCCGTGATCGCCGCCTGCGTGTTGCAGCCCGGCACCTATTTCGCCATCAACAGCCCGGCGGGTATCGTTGGACAAGCTCCCGAAGCCGCCGCCGCAACCATCAGCAACTGGGGATTTGGCGTGACTGCGGCTGACATGCAGACCCTCGCCCACGCGGTCGGTGAGCAAACGCTGTTCAATCGCACCGGAGGCGCTCCCGCTTTTGCCGTCGGCATGGCGCATATTTTCTCGCACAGCATCGGAGGCCAGGCGCTGATGGCGATCTGGTACCACTTTGCCATCATGTTTGAAGCGCTCTTCATTCTGACTGTGCTCGATGCCGGCACCCGCGTCGGCCGGTTCATGGTGCAGGATGCGCTCGGCCACGTCTGGAAGCCGCTCGGCCGCACCAGTTGGTACCCAAGCATCCTCGCCAACAGTGCGCTGATCGTCGCTGCCTGGGGATATTTTTTGTGGCAGGGTGTGAAGGATCCGTTGGGCGGTATCAACTCACTCTGGCCGTTATTCGGAATCTCAAATCAGTTGTTGGCGACGGTTGCGCTCTGCGTGGCGACCACCATCATTATCAAATTAGGTCGGGCCCGCTTCGCCCCGGTCACGCTGCTTCCGCTTGCCTGGCTTGTGGCGGTGACCTTCTCCGCGTCGTACTACAAGATTTTTGATCCCAACCCACGGATTGGCTTCCTGGCGCATGCCAGGCTGCTGGCCACTGGCGCGACCGCGAGCGCTCCCGCAACCGCCCGGCTGATCTTCAACGATCGTCTGGACGCGGCCGTCACCGGCATCCTGATTCTGCTGATCGCCATGATTCTGATTGAATCCGCCGCCGAATGGGTGCGTGTGCTCGCCGGACGCAAGCAGGCCGTGGTTCGCGAATCGCCCTTCGTCAATACCCGCTTCGCCGCGGAGGAACAAATATGATCGCGAGGCAAGGTTCTCTGCGCGACTTTTTTGCCAGGCTCGCAGACACTCTGAGCGATTTGTTGGCGAGGCTCGCAGATACTGTGCGCGTTATTGGCGCGCCTCTCTTCTCTGGATTGCGGGAGACTTTGCGCGAGATCTTCGACGAATCCGCTTACGCCCGTTTTCTCACGCGCCACCAACTCGAGACCTCGCCGCAGTCCTATGCCGAGTTCCTTCGCGAAAGCGAGACAACCCGATCCCGCCGCCCACGTTGCTGCTGAAATGAGATTCGATGGAGTGGCAGGCGTCCCCGCCCGTCGGCAGGTCGCCGAGAATAAGAGCCGATAGCCCAGAGCCGGTATCCCAGAGCCCAGAGCCGATAGCCCAGAGCCGAGAGCACTCTCCAGCCGCGCTCTCGGATACACTGACCCCCATGCGCGTCCTCGGCATCGACTGTGGCACCGAATACACTGGCTTCGGCATCGTCGAGCTCGCTCCCTCAGGACGCTTAACGTGCCTCACCTGCGGCGCGATCAAGCTTTCCCCGCGCGAGCCTCTGCCCACCCGCTTGCATCGCATCTACAATCATCTCGACGAGTTGATCCAGCAACACCATCCCACCCAGGTCGCGATTGAAGACGTCTTTTACGCCCTCAATGTGAAATCCGCCCTCAAGCTTGGCCAGGTGCGCGGCGTCGCCATGTTGGCCGCCGCGGCCGCGGGCCTCGAAGTGGCTGAGTACGCCCCTCTCACCATCAAATCCGCAGTCGTGGGTTATGGCAAGGCGGAGAAGCACCAGGTCCAGCACATGGTGATGCGTCTCCTCGATCTGGCCGAGCCGCCCGAACCTTCCGACGCCTCCGACGCGCTGGCCATCGCAATCTGCCATCTGCATACCGCCGCGACATTACAACGCCAAACTCCGGCGGCCCCCAGAGAGAAGGCAGCTCTTCCCTGAGACTTG
>QIAI01000426.1:0-2377 GCA_003224995.1 Acidobacteriota bacterium | reverse complement strand
AGCCAATTGAATTTCCCCCGGACCTCATCTGGCTTTAGAATCGACTGTCCTATGATTTCCGTCTTCCTGCGCTCTCCTGTTCGTACTGCTCTCCTCGTCATTGCTTTGCTGAATCTTTCTTACTCGCTCGCCTCCGCACAGGACGCCAACACCGCCGTGCCGTCGATCAGTTTTTCGCTCGATTTTCCGCAATCGATTCCCGACCACTACCGGATCTCAGTCGCCTCCGACGGGCAGGCCACCTATGACTCGACCGGCAAACTGACTCCCGACTCCGAGGCCGGCGACCCCTTTCATCTCGATTTCAAAGTGGCTCCCGAGACCGTCAGGCGCATGTTTGATCTCGCCGCCAAGGCTAAGTATTTCGAAGGCCAGGTCGATTCCGGCAAGCGCAACCTCGCTTCCACCGGAGCGAAAGTGCTCACCTACAAGGACGACACGAGGAACTCGCATGCGGCCTACAACTATTCCCCCCTACCCGCGGTTCAGGACATCACCGCCATGTTTCAAAACATGTCGAGCACTCTGGAATTCGGCCGCCGGCTGGACTATTACCACCACCACCAGAAGCTGGCGCTCGAAGAAGAATTGAAGAGCATGGAGCGCATGGCCAGCGAGAAGAACCTCGAGGAAATTCAGGCCATTGCACCGATTCTCCAGAAAATCGTTTCCGACCAATCGGTGCTCAATATCACCCGCGCCCGAGCCCAAAGACTCCTGAGTGCTCGAACTCTGGGCGCGTCCCGCTGATCGAAGCGGCTATCTTGCGTGAATTCAACCACTTTCTTGAGTGTTGTGTTATGGCAGCCCTCCCAGGCCCTTCGCCCACTCCGCCCTGGAGCCCCTCCGGGCAAGAAGTTACAACAAACTGGCAACTCAAACGGCCTCAATCATGTTCTAATCAGCAGCGAAGGTCTCCAGGAGACAATTTATGTCGAACCGCAGCTTGGGCAGGTGGCTTGCTCTGGTGGTTATGTGCGCGCTCGTGACGATTCCGGCCCTAGCCGAGTCTCACGTCCGCATCGTCCGGCTCAGTGACGTGCAAGGCCCCGTCGAGGTCGATCGGGGAACTGGGCAGGGCTACGAAAAAGCCTTCCTCAACATGCCCATGGTCGAAGGCATGAAATTGGCTGCCAAGGCGGATGCCCGCGCCGAAGTGGAGTTTGAGGATGGCAGCACGGTTCGTATCGCTCCCAATACGCGCGTCGATTTCACGGCCCTCGCGCTCCAGGAGTCCGGCGCACGCGTCTCTACTTTGACCCTGACGCAAGGCATGGCCTACGTGCAATACAGCGGCAAAGCCAAGAGCGATGCTTTCACCGTATTGTTCAAGGATGAGAAAGTTCGTGCCGATCAGGCCGTCCACTTCCGCGTCGATCTTGAAGATGCCGTTGCGGTGCTGGCGGTTTTCAACGGCGACCTGAAAGTCGAGGGTCCCTCCGGTCCGGTCGAAGTGAGCAAGAACAAATCCGTGACCTTTGATCTTGCCGCGGGCAACAAGTTCACTCTGGCGAAGAACATTGACGAGCAGCCGTTCGATGCCTGGGACAAACAGCAATCCAAGTATCAAATGGCCTACGCGAGCAGGGGCTCGTATCGCGATTACCCCTATCAGTATGGCGTTAGCGATCTGAACTATTACGGCACCTACAGCAATGTCCCCGGCTACGGCATGATGTGGCAGCCCTACTTCGCCGGTGCGAATTGGAGTCCTTTCGCCGATGGCGCGTGGATGTTCTATCCCGGTGCCGGCTATACCTGGGTTTCGTCATATCCCTGGGGATGGATGCCCTATCGCTACGGAAGCTGGAATTTTATTCCGGGCAACGGCTGGATGTGGGCCCCGGGCGGATTCGGCGGCTGGTACAACGTTCCGCGTGTGACCAATGCACCGCAGCGGTTTAATCCGCCAGTGGCTCCGAGCGTGGGCACGGCGACCGTCACGGTCGGACATCCGGGCATTTCAACCGGAGTGCCGCGCCGCTTGGTCGTACAGAACGGCAGTGCAGGCTTGGGTGTGCCGCGCGGTGCCATCAACAATCTGAACAAGGTGTCGAACCAGGTGGAGAAGAATGGAACCGCCACCGTGCGTCCATCTGCTCCCGTTCGTACCAGCACCATGCCCGCTGGTGGCTTCGGTAATGCCGGCAGTCACATGGGTACCGGAAATGCTGGCACCCGCATGAACACTGGTGCAGCCCCCGTCAGCCCCGGTCGTGTTGGCACCGGAGGAGGCCGCCCCTCCGCACCCAGCCATCACTAGAGCTTCTGCATTTAGAAAAAAGGGCTACTCGGATGAGTGGCCCTTAACTTTGTTATCGGATCTGTAAGCTCGCGAACTCACGCAACCACGATCCCCGCATACCCCACCACCATT
>QIAI01000425.1 GCA_003224995.1 Acidobacteriota bacterium | reverse complement strand
GAAGGAAAAACCAGGCGAATAGCCCGATTGGCTCGCTGCGACTCGCGTTGCTTGAGTCCTACCATCAGGATGAGACGGCTCCCCTACGCCGTCCGCAAGTCTATGGAAATTCACTCCCATTGGCAGTAGTATTTTCCCCGAACATCGATCACGTGCAGCACTGTAGCTTTTGCCAGCCCGTTCGCCCACTTGCGTTGTTCCGGATTCTGCAGGAGTCTCTGCAGAATGCGGTCAAGCACAGCCATGCGCATGAGTTTGAAGTCGATTTGCGAGGTGGAGCGGGCGAAATCTCTCTTACGATCACTGATCGCGGAGTAGGATTTGATCAAGACGAGGCCATGCACGGTCGCGGCCTGGGGCTGATCAGTATGCGGGAAAGGCTGCAACTGGTGAACGGAACGCTTGCGATCGAGTCGAAACCCGGACACGGCACCACCATTCGCGCGTGCGCACCCATCAGGGGTGATGTGAGTCCGCTTAGCGCTACCGGTTGACGGGATCGACACCGTATTTCTCTCTAGACCGATTTGGGTCCAACGTAGTTCATCTCCCGGGACCAGACCTAGCCGGTAGACCGAAAATCCCTGTTGTAAGCAGAACAATCATCCACATCATGTTCGGTCGGCCTTGATCCCCGTAGATAAATGCAGTTCGTTGGTTGCGGCATCGCTGCAAATCTCCCCGCGCAGTCGGCTCAAAGTGTGAGGCTGCGTCAGCCACTCACGTTGAAGCCTGATTCGATAGATTGATTGCAGTTTTCTGTCTATTTTGACAGGTGCCAGAAATGAGGAGTTTGCTATTTTATTGATGTGAATACATCATCAAGCCAGGACTGAATTGTTTTTGGTTGGCTGGCTCCTACCTCAGGCGGCCCGAACTGTTTATCCTCCCGTACGGGTCGGGTCGCCCAAACCTTTGGGCAAAAGCTCGGGAATGACATTGCACAGCATTCGACAATTTGTGTTCCGCGATCACCGGGAGTTACAGCCGCAATCTTGAGAACAGGTGCTGATTATCGACACCCCGACCCCATCTGCTTGAGAGCTAATGGCGAGTGGCCGAAACTGTGCAGGAGTACTCAGAGAACGTCTAGCAGTTGACGGCTGTGCAGGTTCGCAGGCAGTGAGTCAAATGCAAAGATAAATTATGAGGAACAGAAGCGCGCAGGAAAAGAGCACCAGGGCAACCGGAGTTGCCGAAGCTGTCAATGTCCCCAGATCGGCCCCTGAGTCGTCCAGCAGGGCAAAGTCCGCTTGTAAAAGCGTTGGTGGCCGAACCGAGTACTCCGGAAGATATTCGCGATAGTCCGTAGCCGAATCCAGATAGAAGATTTCTGCCCAAACGTAGCAATCACGGACGTGAAAAGGCTCTCCACCAATCTGTTTTTCCTGGTTGATCATAAAAGCGTGCCAAGAGCCCGTTTATACGGGCAATGAGCGGCCCCCTCAACTGGGAAAGTTGACAGGGAAGTCCTAAGGCTTGACTTGGACGACGCCTCGTTCTGCGCCAAGACCAGCCGGCGTATGCACTGTAAGTACTGACAGTTACGAACCAAGGCCCCCCTTCCGTACACTCCGAAATACTAAGCTTCGCGATCCCACAATGAACGCGCTGCTTGTACGCGACATTGGTGGCCATTCAACTGCCAGGTAGTTAGGAGAAGACATTGTTAGGCAGGATTCAGCGCTTGTTACTCATCGGCGGGGTAGCATTGATCGGCATCTATGTAGGTATGCAGACCCATAGAGCCATCATGTCCCGAACTGGACTATTGGTCTTCGAAAAGGCGCGCGCGGAAGCTGATGTTGCCAAATCCAAAGGATTGCTGCTCGAACCTTCGCAGAAGGTCGATGTCAAATTATGGTCGGAAAAGCGAATCGCTGCGTATGAGCAGAGTTTGTTGGAGCGCTTCAATGCACCTTTGGCAGTTCTACGAATTGCCAAGGTAAATCTCGAAGTGCCGGTGCTTGAGGGAACCGATGATCTGACCCTTAATCGAGGCGTAGGTCACATTGCGGGCACTGGCCAGCCCGGTGAAGAGGGAAACATTGGGATTGCGGGGCATCGAGACGGCTTTTTTCGGGTGCTCAAGGATATCGGTCCGGGTGATGCGATCGAAGTCGTGACCGCAAGCAGGAGAGACATCTATAGGGTTGACCAGATCATCCTTGTGTACCCTAACGATGTCTCTGTCCTCCAATCGCGCCCAGGCCGGTGGCTAACTCTTGTCACTTGTTATCCGTTTTATTTTGTCGGCAGTGCACCCCAGCGGTACATCGTTCAAGCATCGCTGGCCGGCTCTGAGGGTTCACCAAACGCGGGCAGCCGCGCGAACGAGGTTGCAACCTCCAAGAACTGAGGAGAGTCACTCAACTTTCGGTCCGAAGCAGCACTCTGAAGCGCAAATTCATGATCGCACGGGTTAACAAAAGGAGGAACACGATGAACTTACCAGTTGGAAGGACACGAGTGTCGCAGGTGCTTGCTGTAGGGGCGATGTGCTTTGCCTTTGCCTGGAGCATGAGCGCACAAGTGAAAACAGAAACCAGTACTACCAGCGGCCATGGCGCCCGTGAAGTCACAGTGGAGCGCGGGGAAGTTGTCCTAGTTAATGGCAACGACTTGGTAGTGAAAGCTGAGGACGGCTCGCTCCGCCATTTTCCCAATGTTCCCGAAAGC
>QIAI01000074.1 GCA_003224995.1 Acidobacteriota bacterium | reverse complement strand
CGGATCATATTGGCCTTCCCGAGCACGAAGGGAGTCTTCTCGTCGGTAACCACCGGAGTGGCTTCGCGCGCGAAGCGGATGTACTTGGGCCCTTTGTGTTCGAGCAACAAAGTATTGGTGGCCTTGCGGGTTTCGATCGCGTCGCACGGAACCACCACGGTCATGTTGGGAAGCCCGCACATCGCGAACAGATCCTCCAGCGCTTGGTGGGTTGCGCCATCCGGGCCGACCGAAACTCCGCCGTGTGCTCCTGCAATCATCACGTTGAAATCTCCGTAACAAATGGAAGTGCGAATCTGATCCAGGTTGCGCGCTGCAGCGAAGGTCGCGTAGGTTCCGAAAACCGGCAGCTTCCCTTCCTTCGCCAGTCCGGCCGCAACCGATGTGGCCGATTGCTCCGCGATCCCCAAACTGATCCAGCGATTCTTGCGCTCGGGGCGGGAAGCATAAAACTCGCTGATGGTGATCGAGCCGGAAATATCGAGTCCCAGGCACACCACCCGTTCATCGCCACCGTTCTGGGCCAGAGCTTGCCCGAAGCCCTTGCGGGTCGGCTCCATCTTCACATTCATATTCAGCGCGCGGTTCCACCAATAGTCGTGATTGAACGCCGGCATTTTGTGGTGCAGTTTGCGGTCCACCGTTTCCTGATAACTACGGGATTTGTCGAGCAAAGCCTGCGCCGGGATACGATGCGCAATACCCAGTTCATCGAGTCCTTTCGTCATCTCATCGCGGGTGGGTGTTTTTCCATGCCAGCCCGCAATATTTTCCATGAAGCTGACGCCTTTTCCTTTGACCGTGTCAGCCAGCAGCACGACCGGCCTGCCTGAACTCTGTTTCGCGCTCTCCAGAGCTTCGACCACCTGTTCCATGTTGTGCCCATCAATCCGCCGCACATCCCATCCGAAGCTCCGGTACTTCTCTTCGAGCGGCTCGACGTTCATCACTTCCGCCACCGGCCCGTCAATCTGCAGCCGGTTGCAATCCACGATGCCCACCAGGTTGTCGAGCTTGTGATGACTGGCCTCCATCGCCGCTTCCCAGATCTGACCTTCCTGCTGTTCGCCATCGCCCATGATGCAGAACGTCTTGTAGCTCTTGCCGTTCAGCTTGCCCGCGAGGGCAATACCGATCGCGATGCTCAGTCCCTGGCCGAGCGAACCGGTGGAGACTTCCACACCGGGCAGCTTCAGCCAGTGAGGATGTCCTTGGTAAGGCGAACCGAGCTTGCGCAGGGTCATGACGTCTTCGACCGGGCAAAATCCGGCAAAGGCCAGCCCGAGATAAAGGCTGGGCGCCTTGTGGCCGGTCGACCAGATAATGCGGTCGCGATCTTCCCAATTGGGATTTGCGGGATCATGCTCGGCCACGCGCAGATAGAGCGCCGCAGTGATGTCCATAATCGACAGCGTTCCGCCGGCGTGCCCGCTGCCCGCTGCGTGCAAGGCGACCAGGTCGTAGCCGCGCATCATTTTGGCGGCGTCTTTCAAGTCTTCGACGGAGTAGGCGCGGCGGAGTTCGCCGGTGACAGAGTTCTTCAGGGCCATGGAAATTCCTTCCCTGGTGCGCGGACGAGCCACGTCCAGCGCAGCCGAGGTTCGCGAAGCGAGCTTATCCGGGAAAGTTCCCGCGGACAGTGAGGGGAATCACAGGAAGGAGTGATGGAGGAACAGCTTTCAGCTTTCAGCTTTCAGCTCTTAGCTCTTAGCTTTCAGCCTCCTAACAGGCTGCGGAAAAAGCGTCGCAGATGTTAAGAAGCGAACCTCACGCGCTGAAGCGCAGAACCAATTTCGATGCATGGTCCAAACCGAGGACATAATTGACAAAGCACACCGGGGAGATGGTCGACACTTTGGCCCGATTCGCGCTCCACATGCACTTTTTCCGCAGCCTGCTAGTGTGGGTCCCGGAAATAAATAGGATTAGGAATATTCTGAGTGAAGAGAACCGGTCGTTTGAAAACACAAGGTTCCTCCACTCCGCTTCGCTTCGCTCCGGTCGGGATGACAGATTTATGGCGCGAATTTGCCGGACAGGACACGGTCAAGTTGCCTTATCGTTCAAAGCTAGAAATGGCACCTGCACCAACAGTATTGGGATTAAAGCTAAAGGCTAAAGGCTAAAGGCTAAGAGCTGAAAGCTAACAGCTGCTTCATAAATTCTTCGCGGTCCATTGGTGGATGCGCTCCAGTGCCTTATTCAGATTTTCCAGCGAATTGGCTACGCTGAAACGTAGGTAGCCTTCTCCGAAGTCTCCAAAGGCGGTGCCCGAGAGGCAGGCCACTCCCGCTTGTTCCAGCATCGCATCCGCCAGCTTCTTGGAAGGCCAGCCAGTCGCGGTGATATTCGGGAAAGTGTAGAACGCCCCCTTGGGCAGCCGGCAGGAGAAGCCCTTGATGCGATTCAATCCGGCAACGAAGACGTCGCGGCGGCGCCGGAATTCGTCTCGCATGCGATCTACAGAACTCTGGTCGCCGCGTAGCGCTTCCACGCCCGCAACCTGCGTGAAACTCGCGGTACAGGAATTCGAGTTCGTCATCAGACGCGTCACCTGCGCTGCCAGATCGCTGCGCATTACTCCATACCCCATCCGCCAGCCTGTCATGGCATAAGATTTGGAGAACCCGTCCAGCAGGATGGTCCGCTCCTTGAACCCGGGGATCGACATGATGGAAAAATGCTCGCCTTCGAACAGCAGACGGCTGTAGATTTCGTCCGACATGATCATGACGTTGCGATCGCCAATGGCATCAGCGATGTCATGAATCGCAGCCTTGCTGAGCACGCCCCCGGTAGGATTCTGGGGCGAATTGAGAATGATCAGGCGGGTACGGTCATTGATGAGCGAGGCCAGTTCGTCCACATCGAGCCCGAAATCCTTCTCTTCCCGCAGCTGAATGGGAACGGCGCGGCCTCCGACATAGTGGATCATCGACTCGTAAATCGGGAATCCGGGATTGGGGTAGATGACCTCATCCCCTTCATCTACTAACGAAAGTATCGAGAAGAAAATAATCGGCTTACCGCCCGGGACAACTACCACTTCGTCACTGGAGACGGGCACGCCGCGGGTACGGCTTACGTAGTCCGCGATGGTTTGCCGCAGTTCCGGTAATCCGGCGGAGGGACCGTAATGCGTCCACCCCTTGTGCAGGGCGTCAACGGCGGCTTCGACAACATTCGCAGGTGTATCGAAATCGGGCTCACCGATTTCCAGATGCACAATGTCCTTGCCCTGGCGCTCCAGCGCCCGCGCTTTATTCAGAACTTCGAAGGCGGTTTCGGTACCGAGCCGCGACATGCGGCGGGCCAGGCGAAGCTGGTACTGGGTGGCATTTTCCATGATGGCAAACCCCGGCATTATACCTCCAAGGCGGCCGTCCAGGCCGATGCGGGTATTATCGCGCGGGTAGGGGCTCTAAGTCCGGACTACAGGTCACCAGGCTTTGTGACGAAAGAACGAATCAGTCGGACACGGTGTGCTCTTCGCTCTGGGCGCGCAGCACCCGATCCACGGAGTAAGGCGCACGCCGGGTGGGCTCGTGATAGTGACGAACCTGCATCTCTCCCAGCAAGCCAACCGCCAGCATGTTGAGTCCGGCCAGGAATAGCACCGCGCCGAAGATCATCAGCGGCCCGTGTTGCACCAGCAGGTGGGAGCCATAAAACAATTTCTGCACACCCAACCATCCTGCCACCGAGAATCCGGTCAGAATACTGAGCATGCCAACCGTCCCGAAGAAATGCAGCGGACGGGAAAGATAGCGGAGCAGAAAGCGGATGGTGATGAGATCGAAGAAAACCCGGAAAGTTCGCGAAATGCCGTAATGCGAGAGCCCGCGCTCGCGATTCACATTACGAATTGGCACCTCGATAATCGAGGCCCCGTGCCACGATGCCAGCGCCGGGATAAAGCGGTGCAGTTCGCCATAGAGCGGAACCTGCTCCAGAATTTCACGCCGATAGGCCTTGAAGGTGGTGCCGAAATCGTGAATATCCACGCCGCTCAACTTGGCCATCGCCCAGTTCGCGATGCGCGACGGAATCCGACGCAGCCAGAGATTATCGATGCGCTGCTTGCGCCAGCCGCTGACGATGTCGTAGCCCTCGCCAATCTTCTCGAGGAACATCGGAATATCCGACGGATCATGCTGCAGGTCGCCATCCATGGCGATGATGTACTCGCCGCGGGCATGGTCAAATCCAGCCGCCAGTCCGGCTGTCTGCCCGAAGTTGCGGCGCAGCTTCACGACGGTGACCCGGCTGTCGACTGCGGCAATCTCGCGCAGCAGAGCAAACGTATTATCGTCCGAACCGTCATCCACCAATACGAGTTCGAAGCTTTCTCCGTTCGCCTCCATCACAGCTTTCAGGCGATCGTAAAGGTCGGTGACATTCTCGTGCTCGTTGTGCAGCGGAACCACTATGGAGTACTTTGGCATGGAAGTTTCTATTATAAGGGATACATGCGGGATTCTGCCCGATTCTACTGGGCACGAAGGTCTAAGGACACCACTCGGTTACCCCGTTCGCGCAACCAAGTAGCCGATTGCTGCGTGCCTTAGCAGCCACAACTCCCTGCTTTACAACTCCGTGCTAAATGAGATGCATCTCCCAGCGCTGCGGACTGGATAAAATGCCAGTAGCGCTACCCTAAACGCACGCACCGGAGAACAGCGGATTGCGGACCAAGCGGCTACGGGCGCACCTGAATACCGGAGGACGAGCCATGGCGGCACAAGTGCAACGCAGCACCATTGATCTCTCAGCGTACCCGGACCTGGTCGTGATTTATCTCGGAATGCGGGTGCGCACGCTCGCGGGACTCAAGACTGTGTTCGCTTTCGGACCCAGGATTAAAGCCGCAGTCGATGCCCGGCCGGAGGGCTTGCTGCTGCACGAAAATATCTTCTACTCGCTTTTTCCCTTGCATGCTGGAATGCGCCAGTACTGGCGGGATTTTCCGTCGTTAGAAAATTGGTCGCGATCCTTGCCGCACCAGGCGTGGTGGAAAGGATTCCTGCGCGATTCTGGCGGAGTCGGCTTCTGGCACGAAACCTATTTCATGCGCGGCGGCATGGAAGCCATTTACGACGACGTCCGCCAGCCCATTGGCTTGGCCGCTTTCGCGCCCACCCGGCCGGCTCAAGGTCCCATGTTCAATGCGCGCAGGCGGCTCGGTTTGACGGGCGAGCCGGCTATCGCGTCACCCGTGGAAGAGAAAACACCATGAGCTGAACCTTTTATTCATAGCGCAGCGCTTCGATGGGATCGAGATTGGCAGCTCTCATGGCAGGAAACATCGCGCTGATCACACCCACCACCGCCAGAATCGTCACCGCGATCAATAGAATCTTCGGGGCCACGATGAGCCGAATATCTCCCGCATCGGCATGCTGTGCCATGGCGCTGTAAAGCGTCAGAGAACCCACCGAGAAGGACACCAGGTACGAAAGCAGGATGCCGAGGACGCCGCCCACTGCCGTGATCACCATGGCTTCCGCTAGAAATTGAAAGAGAATGTCGCGTCGGCGCGCCCCCAGCGCCTTTTCCACTCCGATCTCCCGCGTGCGCTGGGTGACCGATACAAGCATGATGTTCATCAGCCCGATGCCGCCGATGCCCAAGGTGATCGTCCCAATGAAGGCGAGCAGGATTTTTAATCCCATGGTGATGATATTGAATTGCGCCAGCTGCTTCTGTGCATCGAATACGTGGATGGCTCGCAGATCCTCGGGCTTGAAGTTGTGGGCCATGGCCAGCGAGTTGCGAATCGTTTTGGTGACCTTGTCGTGATCCAGGCCCTCATAATCGAGCCAGATTCCGCCCAGGTAGCGGGTGTCCTGCAAAGCATCCATGACACTGAAGGGGATGTATACGGTTCGGTTGATATCGCTGTCGCCCTCCTGCATGCGGGCTGAAACCACGCCGACAATCCGAAATGAAACCCCATCAATGCGGACATCCATTCCGAAAGGATCCATTCCGGAAAACAGTTTCGCTCGAGCGTCATAGCCGAGAACGGCAACGCGGCGATGAGCCAGATTGTCTTCGTCGTTGAGAAACCGCCCTTCCTCCATGTCAAGATTCCAGATGACTCCCGCAGGGGGGTCGATGGCTGTGATCGGCAGGCTGAACGACCGCGTCCCGGCTACGACCGTAGACTGCTTTTCCGACTGCCGCGAGATGTGGCGAATCAAAGGAACCACGTTCTCGAGAAGCTGAATATCGTCGTTGGTGAAGCGGATCGGTACGCCCGCCTTGTTGCCACCAGCTTCAAGCGTGGTCCGTCCCGGAAAAACGCCCACCGCTTTCGCCCCGAAACTCTGGAAGATATTGTTGATGGCGCTCCCGAACCCATCTCCATAGGCCAGCAGGAGAACCACCGTGGCGATACCCCACGCCATGCCCAGCATGGTGAGCACGGTCTTGCGAAGGTCGTGGCGCATGGCGCTAAAGGCTTGGTGGAGCAGATCGCGATGCATGCTATTCCCTGCGCAGAGCCTCCACCGGTTCCAACATGGCGGCTCGCCGCGCCGGATACAGACCGGCGGCCACCCCGGCAATCGCGAGGGCAGCGATGGCCAGCGCCGCGGTGGCCGGCACCAACTTTGGCGGATCGAACCCGGGAGGGGAAGGCAAAGTGGACAGGCCCGCCATCAAGGCCGCGGCAAAACCCATGCCGATCCCGCCACTGAGCAGGGTGAGGAAGGCGCGTTCCACGAAGAACTGAAACATGATGCTGCCATTGGTCGCGCCCACCGCTTTGCGCAGTCCAATTTCGCGAGTGCGATCGGCGACCGCCACCAGCATGATGTTAATAATCCCAATCGCTCCCAGGCTCAAAGTCACCAGGCCCACGCTGCCCAGGAACGCATTCATGGCGTCGAAAATCTTGCCCACGTTATCCACGGTGCGAATCGTGTCCCATTCGTCGAAAGCATCGGGACTGCGATAGTCAAAGCCATGGTTGCGCGCGATGACTTTATGAACCTCCTCTTTTGCCAGATCGTGGAGATTTCGTGCATGGGGCTGGTAATTGACAAACGAAATTGAGTCCTTCACATCGACCGTGGGCGGGAAATCCTGCTGCATGGTCGAGAACGGCACGAACATGCGAAGGTTCAGCGTGTTGTTGTCGCCGTGGCCGATCGGCTCAAGCGTGCCAATGACCTGAAAGCGGGTGCCGTTGAGAAGGATGGTGCTGCCTACGGAAGGCCGTCCGGGAAATAAGATGCGCCGGGCTTCGTCGCCCAGCACGATCACGTGGCGGCGCTGTCCATCATCGAGATCGTTCAACCAGCGCCCGTCGCGAATCGGCACGTAGCGGATTTGATTGAAGTAGGCGGGCACGCCCATCACCTGGCCGCTGCTTTGAAAAAAATCGCTCACCGCCCGCAGATCGTTTCGGGAGATGACCGGGGCGGCGGCCTTCACGTCGGGGCATTGCGAAACGATGTCGCGATAGTCCTTGTAGGAGAGATAGTACTGGCGCATGCCGGTGAAGCTGCCTTCCACCGCGGGTGCGCGGCCGCCCCAGATAAACATGACGTTCTCGCCCAGCGAATCGAACTGCTTTTTGTTCCCCGAGCGGAATCCTTCGCCCAGTCCCACCAGCAAAAGCAACGATCCCCCTCCCCATGCGATGCCAAACATGGTAAGAAACGACCGCAGCTTGTGGGCCCACAATGTGCTCAGGGTTTGCCCGAAAATCTCAAAGAGAACGCGCATGCCGATCTACTGATGATACGTCACGAGGCCCCAATCTAACTGTGATGCGAAGCCCCCATAGCCCAGCCGAGTTGAGCCGGGATGTTTTCCGTCGAGGGTTGGGTACAATCAGTTAGGGTTATCATCGCAAAATTCCAACTTCGCAAAGCGGGTTCATTTTCCAGTGAGAGGGGTTTGATTCTATGCATCGGGCCAGCGCCCTTTTATTGTTGGCTGTTTTGTATCCCGCAAGCGCCCCTGCGGCGAGCTGTCCAAATGTGAGTATTCACCCCGGCGTCAGCACGATATTTCTACAAACCGATTTTGGAGAGAAGGATGCGGCCAGCAAGGCATACGTCGCGGGATTCCAGGAAGCGATCAAGAAATCCACCGCTTACTGCGTGGTGGAAGACCCGCGCGCCGCATTGTTTGCCTTGAACCTCGCCGGGATCGACATCGCCGAAGATCATGAGCGCGCCGCTTTGAGCCTGGTCATCATTTCGGAGAAGGGCACGCTGATCAGCCACTTCATTCGGCTGTCGTCGATCGATAATATTGAGAAAAATACTCAGGACGATATGATCAAGGTCGATCGGATGATCCAGCGCTTCAATCGACATCGCTAATTTGCCGGCACGTCGCACATGGCTGAGTTGTGCTATTTTTAGGATGGCCGGTGCGTCCCCACCTGCGTGGATATTGCCTTTAAGCGCGGCCCCGTCGTTCAACGGATAGGACTTCAGTTTCCTAAACTGACTATGCAGGTTCGATTCCTGCCGGGGCTACCACTCTCCCCCATAGCAAGACGCTTCCTGACAGCACTTCCCTTTTGCATCCGCCTTCCAGCCGCTGCCGGGTCGGAGAAATTCTTCAGGGCTTCTTGCGCAGACGAAGCGCAGCAATGGTTGCATAACGGGCGGTTCTCGGGAATTTGGCGATGGTCCAGTTGCTCAGCAGATAAGCTTTGCGATGCAAGCTCGGCATGCTTCGCTGCACCAGGGGCACGAATGGCAGGCGAAAAAAGCGTAGCCCGTCCGATTCGAAATCTTCCTGAACGATGCCCAGTTCCGCTTCGGTCAGCGGATGTTCGTAATCGGAAATGTCTTCCTGGTTGGGCAGAAGAGATCGCAGCAAGCCATAAGTTTTGCTGAAGCGGATCGGCTCTTTCAGGATCAGGTACCCGCCCGGCCGCAGGATGCGGCGCATTTCCTCGCGCACCTTCGGGATATCGAGGTGATGGATCAGGGAAAGGCAGAAAATACTATCGACGGAGGCGCTGGGCAGGCCGGTCTCGTAGGCCGACCCCACGCGAACGCTGGCGCTCAGCCCAGCATCGCGCAAGCGGCGCTCGGCGATAGCAACCAGGTCCGGTGAAATATCGATGCCGATGACGTTGGCACCCCGATGAACCAGCGGAATCAGTTCCTCTCCCGATCCGCAGCCCAGGTCTAAAACCGTCTTGCCGCGAATGTCCCCCAATAGATAAAACCCGTATTCGAGGGGAAATGGCGTGTCTGCCGGAGGGTCCAGATAACGCTTCACCTCCACCGGCTTGATAACGATCTTGCTGGCTTCCGAGGCACTGCGAATGATTTCATTCTGATCACGGGCAGAGAGCTGATCAGCCATGTAGAAACGACCCCCGGGCGCAGTATCTC
>QIAI01000424.1 GCA_003224995.1 Acidobacteriota bacterium | reverse complement strand
GATTGGGTTGCACGGTGACGGTTACGGGAGCAAACGCCTGCTGTCCCGCTGTCAACGGCGAAGGAATCGGAGAGCCGCCCACCTCGTGTCCGCAGAACGATGGGTCCACTGCGGGCGCGTTCGGGTCGTCGGGATTAATCAGTTCGGGATGTGTGGCGCCTAATTGACAAGCCGCGGGCGAGCCGCTGTATCCGTTGATCACCGGGTTCGCTGCATCCCCGGGCAGAACCGAAATGTAGTAGTGGATCGGGTTGCCAAAGTTGGGATTGCAGCCGACCGGGTTGCCCAACCCGACGCACACCACACCAGTCTGATCGGTAAGGGGGAGGTTTACATCGCTGGGGAGGGTGATGGGACGATCATTGACGGGTTCGCGGTTCTTTGTTGCCGGGTTATAGACTATCTGCCCAGTTTCGCAACTGAGCGATCCGGTACAACCGGAGGCCACGACCGGCATATAGCTGCGATGGAAGCTGGTTGCCAGCGTCTGCTGGGGCGCCGGAGTGGTCACCCCGGGGGCGGAGTGATACGTCATGTCCTGCTCGATCACCCAGCGGTAGTCCTTTACTTCAACCCCGGTCTGAGTATCCACGACTTTCACTGAAAGCTTGCTGCCCGCGAGGAAGGTCACGCTCACGTTAGCGCTGCTGCTGATGCCCTGCGAGTTCTTAGCGACGTAGCTGAAGGCGTACTGTCCGCCCGGAACGGAAGGAATAGCTGTAAAGGACCCGTTGGGGAACAATGTCACTTTCAAATTGCCGAAGGTCGCGGTGGAAGATCCGTCTGGGTTCGGGGTTGAACTACCCGAGAAGGAGGCCGTCAACGGATAGTCCTTGCTGTCGGTGTCGTTGGCCAGCACGCCAGGCGCGCCGGTGTGGAACAAGGTGGCAACATTGCTGACGTAGGCGTCGTTGTTGGCGGTGACTGTATTCGCCGTCGCGCCGTTAAAGGTCACCACTGCCGTTGTTGTGGCGCTGGCGTTGCCATTGCCGCAATAGCTGAAGGTGTCACCAGCCAGCGATTTGGTCACTGTAAGGGTGAACGAACCGTCAGGATTGATGACGACGGAGTTGCCGTTAGCCGTTGTTACGGGCTGAGGCGCCGTCGATGGCGTATAGGGTGCGGCCGCGGCGCAGGTTCCGGCCGCCGCAGCGTTGCTGATTCCAATATCGTTCGACAGCACATTTCCCGTGAACGTGGTGGCGTTTAGCGGCACGGTGAACGTATCAGGATTCGCTTGAGCCCCGATCGCCGTTGGAAGGGCACCCGTTCCCGATGTCGGTGCTGTACCCAATTCCAGGTAGCTCAGCATGCCGGATCCGTGGCGCACACTGCCTTCGGAAGTGCCGAGGGCGCGATCAAAGATCGGATACGCCGCTCCCGTGTAGGCACCCGAGGTCTGGTTCGGATTAACCATCACGTCGAACACTTTGCCGGCAGCCAGAAACACTTCATTCTGTGTCTTCGGCTTTGGTGTCAGTCCCTTGTTTAACGCGAGCGCGACATCGGGATGGACGTTGCCGTCCTCCGCGATCAAGCTCATATCCAAGCCGAGCACCGAGGGCACGTGCATGCGCAAGCCGGCGTTTACAAAACGCACGAGAACATTACCGGTAGAAACCGTTGTTGGCAGCTGCAAGGTCGATGCCCCAACCGCCGATTGATCGAAGGCTGCATTCCTTCAGCAATGCCCACTGTTCCGGGGACTTTCTCTCGCGGAATGTGGGGAAATCGCTTCTTTGGCGCGGGAAGTGCGTTATGACCGTCGCCAAACCGTATTTCGTGAAGGGGACGCGGTCAACTCCGTCTCGGTCTTGGCTTCCGGCCGTGCAAAGATCACGCAACTGAGCCGGGGCGGCGGAGAAGTTATCCTGCGGGTCAAAGGCAGTGGCGAAGTCCTCGGCGGACTTGGCATGTCGCCGGGTGCTCTGCAATTCCTCACCGCGCAGACGCTCGAGCCTTGCGTGCTCCTCGTATGGGAGTACCGCAAATTCGAAATGCTGGAAGACCGGTTCCCGGCCCTGCGTCGCAATACGGTCCGCATTTTCGCCGACCGCTTGCGTACGCTTGAGGAACAGTTCCTCGAGCTGGCGACCGAGCAGGTAGCGCCCCGCCTCGCACGCATGCTGGTCCGACTGCTGGAGCAAGCCTCCAGCGATTCAACCAACGTGATTCGGATTGACCTGTCGCGGGAAGAATTAGCGCAGATGACCGGCACCACCCTATTTACGGTGAGCCGTTTGCTTTGCGATTGGGAAGAACAGGGCATCATCGAGAGTCAGCGTAAGGCGGTGGTGATTCGCAATGCGCAAAGCTTGATGACCCTTGCAGAAAATCATTACGCCAGCGCTCAGTGAGCTTCATCTGGTGCGGATCTTGCTGAAGCGCGCGGAGGTTTGTACGCGATTGTCTTACAGTTCATACAGAAAGCCGTCTACAAAACGAGAGTTGCGCAGCTTGTCCAGTCCTTGCACAGCTTTAATTGTGATGAGCAATGGCAGTTCATCTGCAATACCGATTCTTAAATGCCACTGCCTGACAATCTCGGGTCTCAACCAACGAGCATGACCAAGATGGAAAAAGAACGTATACGTACCCTTTGTAAGGAGCTGGCAACTCAGCCCAGCCGGACCAGACGGGTTCACGCCGCAGCCAGGCTTCGTCAGGTGTTTGCTGAGGAAGAAAAAAGAGTCTTCACGGCCGCCAGTTCTGGTATGTTGCGAATCGCCGGCCATGTGTTCCATTTCCTGGAAGAATTTCAAGC
>QIAI01000423.1:2480-6998 GCA_003224995.1 Acidobacteriota bacterium | reverse complement strand
TCGTTCCAGGCCAGATCCACCAGTTCTTCGTGGGTTAGAACCGAGTACGCGACACCCTGGCTCGCGCATAAGCACAGCACCAGCGCCAGCGCAACTTGGCAGCATAAAGATTTTCGCAATGTGTGTGTGCCCTTGTCGACTGAAGTGAACGGCCGGCACTATCTTCCGCGATTTCCCGAGCCGCACGCTGGCGCAGCGTGCAAACACTGGAGGTTAGTACGTTGTGCTCTGCGTGTCCCATCCTGCTTTCACTGTATTTCTCAGATGGAGGGCTGCCCCGCCAGCCAATGATAATCATCGAGCGCTGTCTTGTCTGGTCGCGCTCACACGCGCTCCCTGCATTAAAATGAGCCGATCTTTCCGGAGGGGCTCATGGCTCGAATGAACGCGGTGTGTCTTATTCTGCTGTTGCTGCCGGCAGTGACCGCTTCCCACCGAAAAAAGAGTGAACCGCAGGCGGCCGATACGAAGGAGGCGAAGATCACGCGCGCCCTTTCGGCGGCGCCCGCCAGTGTATCGAAGGACGCCAAGGTGATTGATCACGACAGTAACGGCGCAGAAACTGTGCTCCGCGAAGGCAGCAACGGATTCACCTGTTTTCCCGGGCATCCCGGAATCGTGGGTGACAATACCTACTGCGCCAACGAAGCCGCGCTGCGCTGGGAGAGTGATTTGATGGCACTCAAGATGAAGCCGTCCAACACCGAACCCGGCATCGAGTACATGCTGCTCGGCGGCACCGATTGGAGTGCCACCGATCCGAACGCCACCTCCGGCACTCCCCTCAAAGAGCCGCCGCACTGGAGGCTTCTCTGGCCCTTCGATCCCAAAACCAGCGGTCTGCCCACCGAGCCCAAGCAGCCCGGGGCGTGGATCATGTGGGCGAATACGCCATGGGCGCATCTCATGATCAATCAGAAACCATGATCGCATCCGGACGAATCGATCGCCCTCACCCCGAACGGTTCAGTACTTTCGTACCGCAGCCGGCAGTGTAACTCCATGGTATCGTCGACGCGAAATTGCCCGAAAATGCCGAAGGAGTGCGCCCATGTTTTTTCTATTTGGCATGCGGACCAAGACCAAAGCGCTCAATCAGATTCAGTATCCCTGCTCAAAGTGCTCGCGCCAGACGGTCTTTACCGCTATGGAATCGAAGCGCTGGTTCACGTTGTTCTTCATTCCCGTGATCCCCTTGGGCGGCAGCCACCTGATCCGCTGCAATCTCTGCGGGTTGACCATGAAGTGCTCGCCCGAATTGACGGAGCAGATCACCGCGAAGAGCATGGCGGCGGGGGCGTAAGCCGCCAGCGTCTCGTTGAACATGTGCTTGCCACATCCATCCCCGGTTGCCCCGGCACAGTTCTTCAATAGCTTGCAAACAATATCAATAAGTTATGTAGAATAGAACAGCTTTGCATCCTCAAATGCACTCTGGACGAGGGTAGCAATGCCGCACGGAATGCCTGTTGTTGGCGTTCTCGGGCGTTGTGGTGCACAGCCGGGTCATCGGGAGGCCTTTACCTCGTCCGATTAGCACCGAGTGCCCGTAGGAGCTCTGGAGTGCTTGCATAGCTATGAGATAATGCAAATCAATTAGTTCGCATGCTGATATGCTGGCGTCCGCGTTTTCGAGTTTAGCTTGGCACTTCTCTGGGAGGATGTTCATGAGCTTTTCCCGCCGCGATTTTCTGACCACCACAGCTCTTGGATCGCTCGCGCTTGGTCTGGACGCGCAGGGCCGCAACCCGGAGAGGAAGAATGGCGGCCAATCCGCCGAGTCTCACCCGGGAGCCGGTGCGGGGAAGCGGCCCATCATGGTGTGCGCGAACAATGGCTTCGCTTATCTCGATCGCGGCTACGAGCATTTGAGCAAGGGCGGCGACACGCTGGACTCCGCCATCCTGGTCGTGACCGGACCGGAGGACGATCCGAAAGATGACAGCGTGGGCTACGGCGGCCTGCCGAATGAAGAAGGCGTGGTGGAACTCGATGCCTGCTGCATGCACGGACCTACGCGGCGCGCTGGGTCGGTCGGCGGCGTGCGCAATATCAAAAATGTTTCCAAAGTGTCCAAGGCCGTCATGGAGCACACCGGGCATGTGATGCTGGTGGGGGAAGGCGCGGAGCGCTTTGCGGTTGCGATGGGTTTTCCTCGGGAAGATCTGTTGACCGAGCGTTCGCGCAAGATCTGGCTGTTGTGGAAGGAATATCACTCGAGCCGCGACTGGTGGGGGCCCGGCCTCGCCGATCCCCACTGGCAGGCGCCCGAGCCCACCGGAGAACGGAAGCCGCGCGCCGAACTCTGGCGCGAGCGCGTCAATCAACTGGCGCGGCGGGCGGCCGATCTCGGCATCGAGCGCGAGTTCTGCCTGGCGGCCGCGCACCGCATAATTTTTCCCCCGACCGGAACGATTCATTGTTCAGCCCTGAACGAGAAGGGCGAAATGTCGGGCATTACCACCACCAGCGGTCTCGCGTTCAAACTTCCTGGACGTTGCGGCGATTCACCAATCATCGGCGCGGGCTGCTACACCGATCAGGATGTGGGTTCGGCGGGCGCGACCGGCAGCGGGGAAGAGAACATCAAGGTAGCCGGCGCCCACACCATTGTGGAGAACATGCGTCACGGTATGTCGCCGCATGACGCCGGCATGGACGCGCTCAAGCGCATCGTGCGCAATTACAACAATGACATGACCAAGCTTCGCTTCATGGACATGACTTATTACATCTTGCGCAAGGATGGGGCGTACGCCGGCGTGTCCCTGTGGGAAGGCTATTCCGAAGGCAACCCCCACAAAATTGCGGTACACGATGGCAGCAAGCGCTCGGAGGAGACGGCTCACCTATTCAAGGGCTACTCGCAGGAGTTTCCGCCCTTCCCGAAAATTCCCGACGCGCTGAAGAAAGAGTCGGAATATCTGAAGTAGGAGCGGCGCGCCGATGCACCACACCGGTTGTTCAAACTGCCGCGCCGCACGGAGGCTAGGCGAACCGAACCTTTACGTCCGCGCCCTTTTCCAGGTGAATGCTATCGATGAAACGCACTTTGCCGGTCTTCAGCGTCATGATCACCGATGAAGTGCGGATGCCTTCTCCGAAAAAGCGCACGCCTTTCATGAGCGCGCCATCGGTGACGCCAGTGGCGGCAAAAATCATTTGCTTGCCTGGCGCCAGGTCCTGGGCCTCGTAGATGCGGTTTTTGTCTTTGATGCCCATCCTGGCGATGCGCTCTTCGAGTTCCGGCTTGTTGATGACCAGCCGGCCCAGCATGTAGCCGTTCAGGCAGCGAATGGCAGCTGCGGTGATCACGCCTTCGGGTGCGCCGCCCGAGCCCATCACGCAATGCACACCGGTACCGATGACCGCGGCCGCGATGCCGGCCGAGAGGTCGCCGTCTCCAATCAGCTTAATGCGGGCACCCGCTTTGCGAATATCGGAAATGAGCTTTTCATGGCGCGGCCGGTCGAGCACGATGACCACCAGGTCGTCGACGCCACGTTGCAGGCGTCGCGCGATGTTTTTCAAATTATCGGCGACCGGGGCGTCGAGGTCGATCGCGTGCTTGCAAGAGGGTCCGACAACAATTTTCTCCATGTAACAATCGGGTGCGTTCAGCAGTCCGCCTTTTTCCGACGCGGCCAGCACGGTAATGGCGCCCGGAGCGCCCGTCGCGCACAGGTTGGTGCCTTCGAGCGGATCGACGGCGATATCGATTTCTGGAACCTGGCGGCCATCGGGAAACTCGGCGCCGACTTTCTCCCCGATATAGAGCATCGGGGCCTCGTCGCGCTCGCCCTCGCCAATCACGATGTTGCCGCGCATAGGGACGCTATCCATGGTCTGGCGCATGACTTCGGTGGCGACCTGGTCGGCCAGCGGGCGATCGCCTTGACCCATGGTTCGTGCGGAAGCGATCGCAGCTTTTTCGACGACACGCAGGAATTCCAGCGCCAGGTCGCTTTCCATGTTTTCTCCGAAGCTTTTCACCTTCGCTTCGGCCCGGGTATCGGTTGCCATGAGGGCCTCCCAAAAATATGAAACCGGCTTGCGAATATACCGCTATTGGGCTGAGGAGGGAAAGGACGGGGATCACCTCTGGCGCTGTCAACATTTTCTTTGTGTCAACAAAATCGATTCCCTCAAGACGGTCTGCTTTTATTTCGTTCTGTCGCTGCCTATCATGGTTGCGTGGCTGAGACTGGTTATTTTCTTTTCAGATCTTTCGGCGCGGCCCTCCTGATAGTCGCGATCGCCTTGTCGGACACAGTGTTTACGATTCGAGCCGTTGGTTCCTCCTCGAGTGCATCCCCTTTTGCAAGAACTCATTTTGCAGCTTATCCCTATATCATGACTGCAGTGACGATGGTCGTGGCGGCGTGGTGGATCGTCACAAGTAAGCGCAAGCTTGAACGACTTTTCTTTTGCATCTTGCTGGCAATCTTAATAGTGGGATTGGCTCAGCTCTTACATTGGTCGAGAGTTCTTTTGTTCACGCAATATCTTTTGGCAATC
>QIAI01000423.1:0-2410 GCA_003224995.1 Acidobacteriota bacterium | reverse complement strand
TCATCACAGCCGGTTGTTTTGCGTTTCTGCTACGCTTTCGGCATGAACATCGAGCGCAAAGAACCCACCTACCTCTTCACGGAAAAGCAGGTCGCCGAAAAAAGCGAAATTGCGCGACGCTTCCTCGATACGCGCACGCGCCTGAATGCCAACGTCGACAAGGCTGACAACTTCCTGGTCAAGCGCTTTTACAATATCGACCACAATACCTATCTCGAAGGTGCGCTGCCGGCGAAGTACAAAGAGCTGATGGGGCTGGTCGTTTCAGCTGGGCTGCGCTGCGATGATTGCATCCAGTACCACATCATCCAGTCGTATCGGCTGGGCTCGACTCGTGCCGAGCAGGAAGAAGCGCTGAACGTGGCGCTGGTGGTGGGCGGCAGCATCGTGATCCCGCATTTGCGGCGGGCCTATGAGCTGTTGACGGAGTTGTACGGAGAATCCGCGACCGCTAGCCGGCAATAAAATCGGAGCGCAGCATTCCATAGAATTCGAGATCGTGGAATTTGTCCCATTTGCAGATATGCGCGCGCAGCAGGCCTTCGCGCTTCATGCCAATTTTGCGCAGCACCCGGCCGGATGCAACATTCTCGGAGAGGTACGATGCGTAGATGCGATGCAGGCCCAGGTTTTCAAAGCCGTAGCGGATCATGGCACGGGCCGCTTCGGTGGCGTAGCCTTTGCCCCAGTAGGGCACGCCGAGCCAATAGCCCAACTCGGCGTGATGATGAGCGGGGTCGAGGCGAAAGCCCGCGCCTCCGCAGAGCTGACCATCGCTGCGCAGGGTAATGGCAAAGCGCGTCTCCGGGCCCAGGCTTGCGTCTTCGCGGCACTGGGCCAGGAACTCGCGGGCATTTTGCTCGTTGTAAGGATGCGGAATTCGCAGGGTGGTGGCGGCGACTTCGCGCGCGCCTGCCAAGGTTACGAGCGCCGGAATGTCATCGTCGAAATAGGGCCGTAATACGAGGCGTTCGGTCTCAAGTCGGATTGAACTTCCTGCATGCTCGCCTGTCATAGTTTATCGCGCGCTAGATTGGGACTCTCACCACGGGAGTGGAACTCCATTTGGGCCCCTTTCGCGGCTTTGTGTTCGTTCAGTGTAGCCATCCCGGGTGAGGTGCCTGATGGGAATCTTTCCAGCGCTTTAGTTCCTGAAAGCCTTTCTGCGTTTCTTCTGCCGTGATCTGGCAGTGGCCGCCGTGCTTTACGTATTGCTGCACGAACAGATCTCCAGCGCCGGCCTCGCGAGTCAGCAGCGCGTACTGATTTGGAATCGCGGGCGGGACCAATGGATCGTAAGTGGTATGGATCGCCAGCACGGGACGGGTCAGGTGCCCGGCTTCACGCCGTCGTTTAGCGCGTTATCATCCGATGTCCCGGTGTAGATGGTGTTGCGATTATCGAACGGATTGCCGCCGGCGCGCTGTTGTATGTCTTTGAGAATGTGCGTGAGGAGAACGATCGTGCCGGCGAGGTCGCGGTTATTGTGAATGCCAACTAATTTTCGCAGGGCAGTCGCTGCTTGCGGCTTCGCCTCGATGCTTCGGAAGACAGATGCGGAAAGTTGCTCGGTGAGTTCGAATTCTTTCGGGACCTTTGCCGGATTTGGCAAGACGCCGGGAAAATAGTAATCGAACAGCACGCGCGCATCGAATCCGCGAGTGAGAGCGTCGCTCGCACTGCCCACCACACCGCACAGGTCGAGTCCGGCATGATAGCTGTCCGGATACTTTTCGATCATGACAACCGTGAGCAAGCCGCCTAAGGAGTGGCCGGTGATGTAAGTTTCTTTCGGTGTGCCGTACTTCTCGACAAAATACTTGCGCAGCCCCTCGATGTCGCCAATCGCCTGCTCTACGGCCCATCCGCCGGCTGAGTACCCGGACTGGATCAGGGCATAACCGGCCGTCACGAAAAAGAAGGGGCGGCGGAAGTCTCGCCTGGAGCAATCGTCGCGGCGAAAAACTGAGCCGCATTCCTGAAGCAAAGTCAAAATCAACCACTAAGGAAACAAAGGCCACGATGGCATTCTTGATTTCCTTCGTATCCTTCGTGCCCTTCGTGGTAGAGGTTTGTTAGAACGCGTCGATGCCCGTCACGCTCTGGCCAATGATCAGGGTGTGAATGTCATGCGTGCCCTCGTAGGTTTTCACCGACTCGAGGTTCATCAGGTGGCGCATGATGGGATAGTCGTCGGCCACCCCATTGGCTCCCAGGATATCGCGGGACAGGCGGGCGCACTCCAGCGCCATCCAGACATTGTTCCGCTTGGCCATGGAGACGTGCTGGTGCTCAACCTTGCCCGCATCTTTTAAACGTCCCACTTGCAGAACGAGCAGCTGTGCCTTGGTGATCTCGTTGATCATCCATGCGAGCTTTTCCTGTACCAACTGATGAGACGCGATGGGCT
>QIAI01000422.1 GCA_003224995.1 Acidobacteriota bacterium | reverse complement strand
GCAGATAGCAGTTCGAGCATGGGCTCGGTGAGGCTCTTGTTCTCGATCATCTGGCGGGCGGTGACGGGGTCGCGGCCGAACCGGCGAATTGACAGACACGCGCCATCGATGGCCAGCGGAGGAATGATGGCGTTGACGCGGGAACCGTCCGCCAGGCGGGCATCCACCATGGGTGAGGATTCATCAATGCGGCGTCCCACGCGCGACACGATGCGGTCGATGATCTGCATCAGGTGGCCGTTGTCCTTGAACGACAGGCCGGTGGGCTCGAGTTTGCCGCTGCGCTCGATGTAGACCCGGTCGAAACGGTTGACCAGGATATCCGAGATACTGGAATCTTTAAGCAGCGGCTCCAGCGGACCAAGGCCGAAGATCTCATCGAGAATCTCGCGGGCCAGACGCTCACGTTCCGCAAAGCTGAGGGGGACGGCCTCACTGTTGACGGAAGTCCGAATGAGAATGAGAACTTCCTCGCGTGCCGTTTCACTATTGGTGCGGCCGAGTTTTTCCAGGTCGAGCCGATCGAGAATCTTGCGATGGAGGTCGGCCTTTACTTGTTGGTACTCAGAGCGCTCGAAAGTCTGGAGGTTTGCCATAAATCTTCCTAAACGGTCTTGAACAGTGACCAGGCTGAACGCTTCACGTCGTCATCATTGCGGGTCAGGGCAGCGGCCAACCCGTGAAACGCACGCGCGATTTCGGTATGGCTCTGCGACATGAGTGGAACGCCGCGATCGATCGCTGCCGAAACAGCGAAGTACTGGTTCGCGGTTTCGGCATCGCTTTCGTGAAAGCCCGGAATCTTACGGAAACGGTTGAGCACGAGCTTGACGCGCTCGCGACCGGAATTTTCGCCCAAGAATTGAACCACGCGCGAGGCGCTCCACAACGAAGCTACATCCGCGTGCGCCACCAGCAGAACGGTTTCCGATAAGTTGCCAACCAGTCGGGTAGCGGCGTCGAGGCGTGACGACGCGTCGACCACGACGTAGCGAAAGTGGCCCGCCATGAGGTCAAACAAACGAGCATATTCAGTGGCCGCCGCATCGTTGCCGGCCGGGGTAACCGCGCCCGCCAGTAGCTGCAACCCGTTGGCGTGGCGGGCGGTAAAGCTCTCCAGCAGCGACGTATCCATACGATGCAGGTTGCGGATGGCATCGGTTACGGTGAACGGCGCCTTCAAATTGAGATGCAAGGACGCGTGGCCGAGAGGCGCGAGGTCCACCAGGGCAACGTTGCCGTGAGCGGATTGCAGGGCGAGCGCGAGATTTACCGCGATGGTCGTCGCTCCGCTGCCGCCCTTGGCATTGATCACCGTGAAGACCTTGCCCCGGGGCCCTTCACGCTTGACCTTGCGCTGCGTGGTCGACAGCCGGACGAAAGCCTCCAGCAAGTCACTCGTAGTAGTGGGGCGCTCGATGAATTCACGCGCTCCCGCGCGCATGCCGCTAACGATGACCTGGGGCTGCGACATGCTTCCAATGGCAAACAGAGCCACGTCTGGAAGTTCCTGCCGCAAGACTTCGATGGCATGCAGCGCGCCCGAGGGACTGTCCACCGGAATATCGACCAGTATTACTTCCGGCTTCACGGCATGCAGTCGGGCAATCAGCGGATCGGTAGCAGACGCAGGGTAAGTAGCGGCGGTGTGTGCGGCGCGTGCGACACTGGTTCCGTCGACCAGCACCTGCATTACGGCGCGCTGTTCACTGTCGGCCGCGAGAATGACAACGGAAAGCTCAGACATGTCAAAAACTATTTCCCCGCTGGTTTCTTCCCATCGAACTTGCTGTTATCGAGGAAAGGCTCGGGATTGTTCGGCCCTGTGGTCGGTTGCGAACTGGGTGAAACTTTTCTTACGGTGCACAGTACCATCAGTTCGCCATTACTCTTCTGCAGACTCTTGCTCTTGAAAAACGCGCCCAGGATTGGGATATCTCCCAGGCCGGGGATCTTGTTCACGAGGTTGGTGACCCGATTGTCCATCAAGCCGGCAATTACAAAGCTTTGCCCGTCCTGCAATTCGAACTCGGTATCGGCGCGTCGCGTGCTCAGCGCGGGAATCAGGAATCCCGAAACCTGCAGTGCGTTGGTAAAATCCAGCGCGCTGACCTCCGGCACCACTTTCAGGTGAATGTTTCCGCTTGGCATGATGACGGGTGTGAATTTTAGCTTGACCCCGAATTCCTTGAATTGAATGGTGACCGCGTTGAAGCCCTGGCTGGGTTGAACGACAGGGAAGGGGAACTCGCCACCTGCGAGAAAGCTGGCCTCTTTGCCATTCACCGCAATCAAATTGGGCTCGGCAAGGATCTGCAGAAGGTTCTTAGCTTGCAGCGCCTTGATGACCACGCCCAGATTGAGGTCGGTGCGAGTGAGAAAAACGTTCAGGAAATCGTTGATTGTGACTGTGGGAGGAGTAGTGGTCGTCGTGGAAGTGCTGCCGTTGGTCGTGGTGGTGGTTGCGGTGTTATGAATGTTCACCGAACCGAACTGCCCGGTCTGAATGGTGCCCACCGTATTGCCGAGACCAGGCGCAAAGAAATTGAAGCCGTACTGCAAAATAGCGGTCCGGTCTACTTCGGCAAACTTCACTTCGAGCAGAACTTCCTGCGCACCCTTGGGCCCGAAAGTCAAAACGTTGACCACATTCTTGGAGTAAGCCTCGGCGATCTTGCCCGCCCGGGTGGCTACCGTTTCGTCGGAAACGTGCCCGGAAAGCACGATCGCGGAGCGGGACGGGGTGACCACGATCTGCTCATCCGGAAAGACACTTTTTTCTTCCTCGGCCGCGGCCGTCACGTCCACGTCGACCCGAAGATCGAAGCTACGAGAGCGCTCGAGTTCATCCCAAATAAGAAGAGAAACCTCGCCCGCGGAGCGCCCATGCACGAGGATTTGTGTCGGCGTAACGACTTGCACATCAGCCACGCCGGGATCCGTCACGGAGACGCGCTTCAGGCGTTCACTGGTATTGATGAGCAGCGACTTTCCCACCATGACACGTAGCGGCGCCGCGCCGGTAGTTTCATTGGGCGGCGGCAACGATGCGGAGGATGGATGCTCCACGGGTTGCTGTGGAGGCTGCTGAGCAGCGGGCTCTTGCGGGTCCAGCTCCGCCAGGCCTTGCACGGGAAGCAGGCATAGCAAAGCGACCGCGCTTAGGGCAAGCTTTGAAAGCGTCGTCTTCAAATTGCTGTGAACTCGTCGGAGGGGCAGAATGTTGTTGCTCAGAGATCTATCCATTCCTAGTGAGCGCCTGTCTGATCTGGGAACTTGGTTTCGTCGACCTTGTTGCCACGAATGACTTCCACCTTGTAGGGCCCGGGCGGCGCAGGAGGAGCTTCGACCTTGTTCGTCCTTACAGACTTAGGCCGGGGCGGCGCTGCCGTCGGATTCAGATTCCGGTAAAGGCCATTCGCCTTCATGGCAGCAAGGTCTTCCTTCTTGGTATCGACCGGATTACGCAAAGCAAGTTGAATATGGCCCTGCGAACTGGCGAGAGTCAGCCTTTGCGCGTCATCGGGTGAAACCAGGAGGGTGATCACCGGCGTCGATTGGGGTTCCCCGGCAGCATTGCGTTCCAATTTTTGTCCGGCAGCAATGACCGCCACATTTTCAAGCACCGTGGTAGTTTGGGGCTCGTTGCCTCCGCTGGGATTGCCGGTGAGTAGAACGTC
>QIAI01000421.1 GCA_003224995.1 Acidobacteriota bacterium | reverse complement strand
AATAAAGAACTCGCTTACCAATTCCTCGAGTACATGGTGGAAGCAAAGACGCAGAAGCTGGTGGCCGACGTTACCAATTACGTGACCGCGAATCCGCAGGCCGGTTCCTTGATGAGCGCGGAACAGCGACACAATCTGCATCTCGATGATGTCGACAACTACCAGAAGCGGATTTACTTCTGGCAGGATGTGCCGCGCCGCGCCAAGTACAACGAGATCTGGAATGAGGTAAAGGCAGCGCAGTAAGGAAACGCTGATCCTTCAGAGCCGGCAGAGAGCAGAGCAAGGGAAGCACCTGCAATTGTGAATGGCTACCCTCCAACATAGCGGGAGCGGAATCGCGGCAAGCGCCGCTGCGACTCTGCTCGACATGCGCCAAATCGCCAAATCTTTTGGTAAGAACCGCGTGCTGCGCGACATCTCCTTGCAGGTCGCGGAAGGAGAGTTCCTCACCATCCTGGGCGAGAGCGGTTCCGGAAAAACGACACTGTTGAGGATCATTGCCGGATTCGAGACAGCCAACTCCGGCGAGTTGTGGATGAGCGGAGAGAGGCTGGACCGGCTGCCCCCTTACAAGCGGCGTGTGAACACGGTATTCCAGCATTACGCTTTGTTTCCGCACCTCACGGTTGAGGAAAATGTTGCATACGGCTTGCGGGTCAGCAGGCAAGTCGAGACTACGATTAGTTCCCAAGTCGAACAGGCTCTGGCTCGAGTCAAAATGACGGCTTACGCGAAGGCGAAGCCCTCGAAGATCAGCGGAGGGCAGCAGCAGCGGGTTGCCTTGGCCCGCGCCTTGGTCAAGCGGCCTCAACTTCTGTTGCTGGACGAACCGCTTTCGGCGCTGGATGCGAATTTACGCCGTCAAATGCAGGTGGAATTGAAATCCCTGCAGCGCGAAGTCGGCATTTCGTTCGTCTTCGTCACGCATGATCAAGAAGAAGCCATGGTGATGTCGGACCGCATTGCCCTGCTGCGGATGGGTGAGCTGGAGCAGGTAGCGACGCCGCGCGAAATCTATCGCCATCCCGCGACGGCGTATACCGCACAGTTTATCGGCCATACCAATCTGTTGCGCGTCCAAGTGTCGAACCGAATCGTGCGCTGCAATTCCCTTTCATGGACAGGCGATCTCCCCGATGGCCCGGCGCTGCTTTCGCTGCGCCCGGAAAATATTCGGGTGGCCTCGTCGCCGGGACCGCCTGCCCTCAACCGAGTTCGTTTTCGCGGACGGCTGCGCCATCAGGCATTTCAGGGGGCGACGGAGTTGCTGCAAATCGAATGCAGCGATGGATTGATTTTTTTCGTCAGAACCTCGGCCAGGGCCGATTGGCAAGGGGAGTTGGAATTCGAATTCGACCCGGGCGACGGCCTACCGGTTCGAGAATCAGCGGAGAGGACGTAACGGTGTTTTCGCGTACCTACAGAGCGGTCGTGACGGTTCCGCCTTTACTGTGGGTGACGGTGTTCCTGCTCGTGCCCTACCTGCTGATGTTCTGTTACAGCTTCTGGTCGGTATCCACCTCGCAAAATGTCGTTCACTCCTGGACTCTCTCCAACTATCGACAACTTGTGGGTGTGCACGTTTACGGGCAGACGCTACTGCGGTCCATGTGGATTGCGGCACGGGTGATGCTGTTCTCGCTTCTGCTGGGCTACCCGCTCGCCTATTTCCTCTCGTTCTACGCCGGGCGGAGAAAAGACCTGTTCTATCAACTGGTCATCATTCCGTTGTGGGTCAGCTACCTGGTGCGGGCGTATGCGTGGAAGACCATCCTGGGAAGCGACGGGGTTTTGAATACGTTGCTGCAATACGTGCACCTGACCAAGCATCCCCTGGAGTTTCTGCTCTACAGTCCATTCGCCGTCGTGCTGACGCTCACGCACATCTATACTCCGTTCGCTTTTCTGCCCATCTACGCGTCACTGGAGCACATTCCGCGGCCGTTGATCGAAGCTTCCCAGGACTTGGGGGCTTCTGCCGCACAGACTTTCTGGCGCGTGGTGTTCCCGCTTTCCATTCCGGGTGTGCTGGCCGGAGCGACTTTTGCTTTTGTGCTGAGCCTGGGCGACTTTCTGGCTCCGCTGCTGCTCGGGGGGCCGAGCGGCATCATGATCTCGAATATCGTGGTCAGTTTGTTTGGCGCCGCCTACAACTGGCCACTGGGCGCGGCCATTTCGCTTGGCATGCTAGTGCTGGTGGTGAGCCTGCTGTTCGTCTCGGAAGGCCTCGAGAAGAAGTGGAGATTCTCATGAGCGGGGCCAATGTCGCCAACCGCCGCTCCCCATGGCTCCTGATGCACGCGCTCGCGGTCTTTGCATTTCTCTATTTGCCGATTGCGATTCTCATTATTTATTCCTTCAATGGCGCCGGGGTAGGAGGTTTTCCGCCGCGCGACCTTACGCTCGATTGGTATCGCAGGTTGTTCGCAGACAGTGCGATTTGGGAGTCCGTGGGAAACAGCCTGATGGTGGCGGGATGCGCGGTCGCGATTGCGCTAGGTTTGGGAATACCAGCAGCCTTGGCCTTGGATCGCGCGCAGTTTCCGGGAAAAGCGCTGTTCCGGCGTGTCGTACTACTGCCCCTGATTTTGCCGGGAATCATCACGGGCCTGTCCTTGTTGATGCTGTTCAACGAATCGAGAATCAAGCTCAGCTTGCTGACAATTATCTTGGGACACGGCACCGCTCTCATCTCTGTGGCCACCACAGAAGTGTTCGCGGGCCTGCAAAAATTGGAGCGCGCGCAGGAAGAAGCGTCGCTCGATCTGGGCGCAAACTACTGGCAGACGTTCCTGCGAATCACCCTGCCCAATCTGAAGCTGTCAATTATCGGGGCGGCGCTGCTGATTTTTACCCTGTCCATGGACGAGATCGCCGTCAGTTTCTTTCTCATCGGTCGCAACAATACGCTGCCGCTGGAGATTTGGGGACGTCTGCGGCGGGGCATCACGCCGGAGATTAACGCCATCTCAACCATCATCTTTGTTTTTTCCCTGGCGGCCATAGTGCTTTGGTACCGTCTGCGCAGGAGCGCGGAAGGTCCGCCGGAGATCGCCGCAGAGTTAATCGAAACCGTGGTCCAAGGAGACTGAACCGTGAGTCCGAATCGCCGAGACTTCATCAAGTTCGTGGTGGCAGGAGCGGTTGCATCAGGATGTCCGCTGGAAAGCGCGCTATTCGCCGCGCCGGCTGAAACGACACCCAGCATTGAAGGAGAGGAGAACAAGATCTGCCACCAGGTGCGCGACGGAAAGGTTTTCGCGCGTCCGCCTGCCTCGGCGAATCACGACATCGTGATTGTGGGTGGCGGTATGAGCGGCCTGGTCTCGTCCTACCTGCTGCAGAAACATGATTTCCTGTTACTCGAGAAGGAACCGCATTTCGGGGGCAATGCCTATCAGATGGAATACCAGGGGCAGGCTTACGCCACGGGATCGGCTTTCGGCGATAACGAGATCGTGGTGGCCTTCGGGAAGGAAGTTGGACTCGAACCGTTCCCGGTGAATAATTTCGACCCCACCATCGTGAATGGTGAGTTCGTGGCCGATACATGGGGAGACGGGATCGACAAACTTCCGTACCCTCCGGCGGTGCGCGAAGCTTTCAAGAAATTCCGCAAGGAACTGCTGGCGATCGAATTGGAGAAGCGCCGTGAAGAGCTTTCGAATGCGCCGTTGACCGATCTGATGAAGGGCTACCCTCCGGAAATCAAGCTCAGGGGTTGCGGCAATGCAGTGGATGGCGGGACCAAACCGAAAAGATGATCGCTACACCTGGCCAGGCGGCTTGGGTGCGCTCAGCAAACATCTCGTCGACATGCTGCAGCCTAAGTACAACGATCGCATGTTGACCGGCGCCACCATTATTGCGGTCGCTCCCGACAAGAACGCGGTGAACGTCACTTACATGCAGGGCACGGAATTAAAAACCGTGGCGGCAAAAGCGGTCATTATGGCTACGCCCAAGTTCATCACCCGGCGCGTGGTGGAGGGAATCCCCGAAAAACAGGACGAAGCGATGCAGCAAATGCGCTACATCCCTTATGCCCTGGTCAACCTGATCTTCGATAAAGAGGTTTATCGGAAGGGATACGACACCTGGTGTCCGGGATGTTCCTTCACCGATTTCATCGTGGCCGATTGGGTGATACGCAATCAGCCCGGATATAAGCCGAAATACAACATTCTGAGTTGCTACACACCCCTGCACGAGGAAGAGCGGCGGACCTTGCTTACCGAACCGAGTGCGCGCAAGCTGGCCGGCAACGTACTCACAGATTTCCAGAAGCTTTTGCCTGCGACAAAGACCGATCCGATCGAAGTACATCTCTACCGCCGCGGACATCCCATGTATATGACCACTCCCGGGTTGTATACCAAGGTGCAACCGCTGCTGCGGGCGCCCATGGATCGCGTGTTCTTTGCCAATACCGACTCCGAAGGTCCGGTTTCGAGCACCACGCAAGCGATTATGGGGGCTAGGCGAGTGGCCCAGGAGGTAGAACGGCGTCTGGCGGGATGGCAGCGACCGCGAATTCACGAAAGTGCTGTATTTACAGGATGATTGCGAGCCAGCGCGCCGCGTGGTGATTCCCAATCGGCGACCTACGCCGATGGAACCCTCCTACGCAGCCACAAACCACGTATTTTCCGCCTCGCATAGTAAAGTATAAGTAGCGAGGAATGCAGGCTAAGACACGTCCTCGTTAAAGGACCAGCCTATTTTGAGTTCGAGTATCCGCAATATTGCCATTATCGCCCATGTCGACCACGGCAAAACTACGCTGGTCGACGCGTTATTACAGCAAAGCGGCACCTTTCGCTCCAATGAAGCGCACGTAGACCGCGTCATGGACTCCAACGAGCTGGAGCGCGAACGCGGCATCACCATTCTCGCCAAAAACACCGCCGTGTTCTATCACGGGGTAAAGATCAATATCGTGGACACTCCAGGTCACAGCGACTTCGGCGGAGAAGTGGAGCGTGCGCTGAAGATGGTGGATGGCGTCATGTTGCTGGTGGACGCCAGCGAAGGTCCGCTGCCCCAGACCCGGTATGTACTGGGTAAAGCCCTGGAAGCCAAGCTGCCTCCCATCGTGGTCATTAACAAGATCGATCGCGCGGATGCCCGGCCGCAGGAAGTACTCAACGAAATCT
>QIAI01000420.1 GCA_003224995.1 Acidobacteriota bacterium | reverse complement strand
GCGCAACGAACTGGGTGTGGTTGAAAATATTGAATAGTTCCGCCCGGAACTCGAGATTCACGCGCTCTGTAATCGATGTGGCTTTATGGAACGCCATGTTCCAGTTGTTGACTCCCGGACCGTGGAAAAATCTACGCCGAGCATTCCCCTCCAAACCGATGGCCGAAGGAGCAAACGAAGCTGGGCTGAAAAAGTAGTGCTGTATAGTTTTTCTCGGGTCCATGATCTGGACGGACGCAACCTTATCGGGCGTGTCTACTGGCAGCACGATGGGGCCGCCGAAAGCTGTGCCCAGCAGCGAATGGTCGTCGGTTTCTACCAGCGTAATCGGCAGTCCGGTGGAGAAGGTTGTGATTCCGCTGATCGCCCAGCCGCGCGTCAGTCGATTGGAACCTAGCCATTTGTCAAAGGGGAGCGAGTAGTTGTAGCTCACGACAAAATTGTGCGTGGAATCGAATGCCGATAAGCCGCGGCTGATCCGCGGATCGATCGGGTTCATCTGCTCCCCGTAGCCCGAAGCATTGTCCATCGCCTTGCTGTAGGTGTATCCGAGAAGCAACTGCAGGCGGTCGGACGTATGTCGGTAGTTCACCTGCGCCGAGTTATAAGAGGACTGCCCGGCAGTGATGAAATACGAATCGTTGCCAAAGGTCACAATCGGACCCAAAGTTGGATCGACCACTCCGGGGAAATTGGTGCGTGTGCCGATCACCGACCCGTATACATTGTTCTCTCCACCGGGTCCACATCCCGGCGTAGCTAGGCACAGCGCTGGGTTGCCGGGATTCGCGGACCGCGACGACAGGAGTCGGTGGCCCTGCGTTCCGACGTAGCTCAGGGTCAGCAGGTCACTCCCACCAATCTGTCGCTGGAACGAGACTTCATAGTTTTCCGCGTAGGGTAACCTGTTGCCATTGTAGAAGGCGGGCGAGCTTCCGATCGTGCCGAACGCGGTAAAGAAGTTCGCGAGAGTGTCATAGGGCGGCAACTTGTCGGCGGGGTTGGTGGGCGAAGGATGCTTCGGCGGAGCCGCCACGGGAAAGAGGTTCGTTCCGCTGCCAGGCGCGCAGGTGGCACGGCAGGTGAAGGGAGCGGCAAAGGTTGATTCATTCTGGCCAGTGTAGTTGCCGAAAGGAGCATCTCCGATCTCGTTGAAATCGGTTGCACCCTCAAAGGCTGAGTAGGACATCGTGTAGCCCAGGCGCAGGCTTGAAGTATTTCCCAGCAGCTTGCCCAACGCGCCTTCATGCGAGCCGAACGAGTAAGCCAAGCCGACGCGAGGCGCGAAGTTGTTCCAGCGGGTGGGAGCCAACGTGCGCGGAACGTGCGGATCACCCGGGAATACCCATCCCAGCGGCGATCCGGGGAAGACGACGGATTGTTCGCCGCGAATCAGAGTCTGAATTTCGTTGTATTTTTCCCACCACGGAGTACTCACGTCGTAACGCAAGCCAAGGTTGAGAGTGAGATTGGGTTTTGCCCGCCAACTGTCTTGCCCGTAGAAACCCAAGTACCAGCTTCGTCCGTACGAGGGATACGATTGTCCCTGTACGAATTGGGTGGGGGCGCCCAGAAGGAAATCCACCACGTCGCTGCCAGTCTCGCCGGGCTGGCCGCTAAAGTTCGAGCCAAAGAAGAAGTTTCCATTGGCGACGTTCGACAAGTTCTCTTCCAGTTGGTTGAAGTGGAATTGGCCGCCGAATTTCACCGTGTGAGTGCCGATCACTTTACTGAAGTTATCCAGGACTTGATAGATGTTGTCGATCAATTGGTTTGGACGGCTCGGCACGCCAATGATGAAGTTGTTGAAATCGATTTCCGGGACACCCTCTACCTTGGGATTTCCCACGTACACGCCAGGAGCCTTGTTTGCCGCGGAAGCAAATCCAAGATCGCTCAGCTTTGTATTGGTGCCGCCCAGTGGCTGGTTCACAGTTGCATTCAGCCGAAAATACCCGATCCTGAATTCGTTCACCGCCGCCGAACTTAGCGTTTTGGTCATGCCCAGATTAATGTTGTGGGTTTGGCCTTTACCATCAATCGCAAATCCGGGATAGACGGGAGCATTCCCGGGCCAGTAGGGATCGTGGCGGTCAAAACGGTCGAAGTAATAGTAGGCGCTCAGCATGCCGAATCGGGTGTTGCCATCGATGCGGCCACTAAACTTGTTGTCCTTCAGATTGATTTCCTGACTGCTGGTAGAGAACGTCCCTGTTCCCGTAGCAGGGTCGATCCTGCCGTTCGCGGGCAAGATGAAGGGCAACAGCTTTGCCGAGATGGCATTGAAGTGAGC
>QIAI01000419.1 GCA_003224995.1 Acidobacteriota bacterium | reverse complement strand
CCGTCAGCATACTGCGCCGTTGCAGGTATGTAAGTGTTGGGGCCATTCCCGCTTTCGCCATCATCCGTCTTAAAGCCGCCAATCACCGGTTCGGCAGCTCCGGAGCGCGTGGTCACATTGCTCTGTGCCAAGAGTGCGCGCAGTTGGTCTGTTAGCCATCGACTGGCGGCGGGATTGGTGAAATCGACCGGGCTGCCTTTGCCCTTCCACCACGGTACGACCAGCGCAGGACCATTTTGTGATGCGCGAACAAAAACTCCTCGGCCGGCCCCATCGTCGTAGTTGGCAGCTTTCCCAAGATTCTGCCCAGGAATGTTTTCGTTCCCTGACTGCACATTGATGAACGGAGTCATCCAGCAGATTGCCTTCAGTCCGTTCGAGCGCAGGAAGCTCATCATTTCGACCACGGACGCAAAGCCTGGGAAATGCACGCCGTCGATGGTAGCGTCCTTGCCAAACTGAACCATGTTGAAGCGGAAGTCGTTGTAGGCCGTCTCCCAGGGTGAGTCGAAGACGAATGCGGAAGCCGGAATACCCCGATTTCGAAACTGCGTCACCGCATAGCGAACCTCGCCTCCGCTGCGCCACACGTCCGACGAAATCCACGGGCCGAAAACCCACGGCGGCGGCAGGAAGGGTCGACCGGAATAGCCGGTATAACGGCCCAGAACGTCGGTGAGTTGGGGCCCGTAAACGATGTTGAAGCGCAGAGTCCCGAATTCATTCAGGATGACGTATCGGTTGGGAGCTCCGGCACGCATGTCGAAGACACTTTCAGCTGACGAATCGAGATGAAAGCCGTATCCTCGCGTGCTGACGAACCAGGGAGCGACTTTATAGGAATGATCACCTTTCGTGCCGGGATCATCGAAGGTCAGCATTCGTACTGATTTGCCGGCCTGGTCCACTCCATCGTATTTTTCACCGAAACCAAAAAAATGCTCCTGGCCGTCGGAGGGAGCCGCAATCGCGGTGGCTAAAGGTTTTGCCACGCCCCAATCGGTAACTTCGTATCGCATGACGCCGTCATGCGGAAACGTGAGTTTGCTGGTGATTTGCGATGCCCCCAGCGCCTGCGTCAATTCGAGGCCGCCCCCAATCTGCTTCGACGAACTAACACGTCCCAACGTCATCGAACCAGCAGCGGTTTGAATTGCAGGTGGGGCGAAGCGAACGAGGTTCGCTGCCTTGGTACCGGCCAAGTCAGGACCTGCGAGTTCCAGGTGCCCGGTGGTCTTGTAAATGCGAGCCTGAAGAGTTCCCTGATCGACAGAAAGAAAGTCGCCCGCAGGCTGGAGATTCCACTGAACGTCGTTCGGAAAGGGTTGTGCTTGCGGCATAGTAAAACCTCGGCGCTCCGACCCGAAACGCGCGAAAAATACTTAAGACAAATTCACCCAGTGCGCGACCGACGGCACTCCATCTTGATCTGTCAGGAAGAGCATGTACCATCCCGGAGGCGCGATGTTCCTTTCCGCCGCAATCGTGGCGTTCAGTGTGTCAGGAGGTTGCAGAGTGAAGGGCACATCAACCAGTCGCTGCGTGCCATTAAAAGAGTGCGTCGTGAGACCCGGGCGAATCAGACTGATCCATTTGACCTGATTCGCTTGCGGGCTCTGAATTTGGATTGCCGCGTTGTAGTGGATTTCCTCTGGCGCGTTCTGAATTACCGGCCGCGTATTTTTCTTGAAAAGATAAGGCGGGCTGAAGATTTCAAGACGCATTTCCTCGAGAAGATCTGGCGGCAGCCAGTTGACCTGGGAACCTTTGTCGGGATTACCCCCAGCAGATACCACCCGGCCGTCAGGCAACAAAAGCGCGACAGAGTGATAGAGGCGCGCCACGGTTGCCGGTGCGGTGATCGACCAGATGTTAGTTGCGAGATCGTAAATTTCTCCTTCAAAAACTTCACGCCCGCCAAGCGGATCGACCACGTGAGTTTGGGCGCTGGCTTCGCGGGTAACTCCCCCGCCTACCGCAAGTACGGTCCGGTCTGGCAACAGCACAGCGTTGACGTGCATGCGTTCATGATTGAGTGCGCTCTTCGTGTGATAGGCCGGATTCGCCGATTTGAAGTCGATGGTTGCGACCCGATGTGTAGCCGGCTGCCGTACTGGCCCGTCATCTTCCGGCCCACCTCCGAGAATCATGAACTTCTGATCCTGGGCCGGTGGCAGAATTACACTGGCGCACTGATTGCAATTGGCTGGATCGGGCACTTCAAAAGTGTCTGCTTGTATTGCGTTAATAGGGTCGAACCGGAACGCCTCTGAGGGACCCCCGGTGTCCATCTTTCCGCCTGTGTAAAACAACCGTCCATCATCCAACTGAAATAAGTGCGGGTAGAGTGACTTCGTATCAAAGTCGCGGGTTTTGACCCACGCGGCATTCCCTGGATCGAGATTGCGTTCGAAAGTGTTATTACTCTGACCCTGGCCGGTTTCGTCCAGCCCGGACGCAACCAGCGCACTGCCATCGCTGAGCATGACAACCGTCGGGTACCAACGCCCATGCGCCATCAATTCGGCGGCGGTCCAGTTTTCTTTGAGCGGGTCCGGATCGAAAATCACTGTGTCGCGGATGCCCTCGAACCCCGTCTTCCCAGTCCCAGGCTTTTGTAAAACGTCGTACTGGTTGGTGCCGCCCGCGACCAGCACGCGACCGTCGGACAAGAACGTGTGCCCGCAGCAGAAATAATCGATGACGTGTCCGTCCGCAACGCGTTTCAAGGTGGGGGGATGAATGAAGGTGTTGTTGTCGAAAACGCTTTTGTTCGGATCCCACACCACGCTGGTATAGATCTGTTTAGCAGCGTTCCCGAAATCCCCTGAGCTAAAACGGAAGGCGTTGTTCCCCGATCCGGCGAAAAACAAAACCTTGCCGGTGTGAAGCAACGCGGCATGTACTGGCAGCACTTCCGAAAA
>QIAI01000418.1 GCA_003224995.1 Acidobacteriota bacterium | reverse complement strand
CACAAACCACCATTCGCAAATTTTCCGCCACCTTCCCCGGAAATCCAAATACTGGAATTCTGGCCGAAGACGCGAACGCCGAGGCAGCGTTCGATGATTTTGCGAATGATGAGCCTTGTCCCGTGCTCGATCCTGCAACTGGAACTTGCGATCTTTATGATTGGCGGCCCATCACCTGCCGAGCGTTCGGTCCACCGGTGAGGTCAGAGGAAGGGTTAGGCGTATGTGAGCTGTGTTTTCATGGAGCCACGACCGAGCAGATCGCGGCCTGTGAAATGGAGGTTGATCCTGACGATCTGGAATCAAAACTCCTGCGACAAATCGAAGATACAGGTGGTCCCTCCGGCCGCACGGTGGTCGCATTCGCCGTCCGAGACTAGGACGCGGCAACACTTCCGCCGTTGAGGTACACATCTTTCTGCAAACTGTTCCGACGAAGCGGCGTCCGCCCGTCTACTCCTGAGTCCGCAGACTTGTCGCGCATGTTTATTCAAGCACCACCAAGATGACTGAGGACTTTCTCCGCCGCTCGTACGCCGCGATACTGCGCTTCTTCAAAAATCGAAAATCCACTGAGATCAGAATTCGCAAACAGCAACTTCCCATCAAGTCGGGCCAGTCGTCGACGCTGTTCGTGAAAGATCGCGCCAGGCTTGGGCCGGGCCATGGCATGCCCGAAGCGCATGATGTCGATGCGCGAGACGCATTGCCTTATGTCGGAATGCAGGCGCTCAAGATCGCGCACAATCGCTTCTTTCCAGTAGTTCCAGTCCTTGTCCAGAAGCAACTGGCGATTGATCGCCGGCGGGCCTTCCGCCAGCGCCCAATAAAAAGTCCAAACCGTTTGCTCCACGTAGCTTCGTACTGTTTGGTGCATGGCATCCACATAGCCTAGTGTGGGCGAGTTCATCACCACGTTGTCCCAAGTCATATCGGATCCATAACCGGATGGCAGACGCTTCAGGGTGAGATTGGCCGTGAGCCAGGGCGAATACTCAAAATCGCGAATCGGTTCGAATCCTTCAATCAGATAGGGTGCCAGGAAAGTAGGCGCCGCAAAAATCACGAACTCAGCCTGGTGCTCCGTCTCGCCGCAAAAAATGCTGAACGCTTTCCCTCGGCGTGCAATGCGATGCACCATCTCCCCGGTCCTGACAAATGCGCCTACACGCTCCAGCAGACGTTTCACAATCCATCCATTGCCTTCCGGCCAAGTCAGCGGGCCTTTCTCCTCCGGCTCCCGAGATGCGAAATAATGCAAGCCGGCCCACGCCGAAGTATCCGAGGCAAGCGCCCCATAGTCATCGCGACAGCAATAATTCATGTACCAATGCAAAATACGGGAATCCATGCCCTGACTCTGCAGCCATTGGCTGAATGAGATTTGATCCAGGTCCGCTTGCTCGTTCGACAGCCCTTGCTCCACGGGAATGGTGAAACCTCCTCCGGAGCGCGCTTTGTGGATCAACTCTTCCAACCGGCGAAACTGATCTCGGTCGTTTTCCGTTAGACCTACAGAGGGCTCGATTCCCTCCTGCCACCGGCCATACAGATACAATCTCTCTTGCGGCGTGAAGCACAGAAATCGTTCATCCCACACGCCGTTTTTTAGCACTCCCAAATCCTCGAAAAGTTCGCGCACATAGGCTGCCTTCGGACCGGGCACGGGAACGTAGTGCGCGGCCCAAGGGTACGCCGTAATTTCATTTTCTCCCCAACGCGAATTACCGCCGGCCTGCTCGTTCATTTCGAGTAAGGCAAAATCTCTGAATCCCCGTTTGTGCAAACGCCATGCGGCGCTAAGCCCGGCAATGCCCCCGCCAACAATAACGACCGCATGTTTTTCAACATTTTTCGATTGTGGAAAGGACGCACGATCGCGCAACTTGTGTCCCAGTTGAAAGAAATCATTCACAAAACCACCGGCAATCGGAAGATCGCCTTTGACCGAAAGCCCGATTAAGGCTGCGCTGCCGGCTTGCAGAAAATTCCGGCGCGAGATGGTCAATGACTGATGTCCTTCCAATCCTGGTCGTAGGCTCGCACCAGAACCTGGTCATTCAAACGATTGGGAGGCATGGCCAGCGGCGACATGTCCGGTGGAAATTGAAACATTGCAGCCAGCCCGCCGACCGACACAAACCGCAGCCCTGCCGGCAGGGACATCGGTGGAGTGTATTCATGCGTGGAAGAGAGGACGAATCCCCATTCTCCAAACGAGGGCACGTAGACGTGATAGGGAGCGGTTTTCAACCCGGCTTGTTTCAAAGTCTCGACGATGCACCAGAAAGAATCTCGCGCAAACATCGGTGATGTGCTCTGCACCACCATCAGGCCCTGCGCGCTGAGATGACGCGCTGCCGCTTTGTAGAAGGCAGTGGTGTAGAGTTTGCCCAACGAGTAGTTTGTCGGGTCGGGAAAGTCGATGACGATGAAGTCGAAGGTGTCGGAATTCGAATCGACCCACGGAAAAGCGTCGGCATTCACAACATGAACTTTAGGCGAAAGAAAGGACTTCTGATTCAGCCCAGTGAGCATAGGGTGCGTCGAGAACAGGCGGGTCATCTCTGGATCAAGATCTACCAGCGTGATGCTTTCGAGCTGCGGATACTTCAGGATCTCGCGGATGGCTAAACCATCTCCGCCACCGAGCACCAGCACCCGTCGCGGTGCAGGCACGGCCGACAACCCGGGATGAATCAAGGCCTCATGATAACGATACTCATCGCGCGAGCTGAATTGCAG
>QIAI01000417.1 GCA_003224995.1 Acidobacteriota bacterium | reverse complement strand
CCGTTTGTTTGCGCCGAGTCCTTCCCTCCCTTTCTGTTCTACATCTGTGGTGCTGACGGTGTAACGCCGGCCTCCAACCTTAATTGACTGGAGGTCCAACGCGAGTTCGGACGTGCCGGCGACTGCACCCGGGCTTGCGATTCTTCGAATGAGCAGTTCAGCCTCGGAGCCTTTCGGAATAACCACTTCTCCGGCAGCATTGGTCACGTTTTCGGCGACGTCGGCAGGGAACACCTGACCTTCAGTGGCGGTTTTGGAATCGATACTTTCGTTGGTGAGTACGACAATCTCCGATCCCGCAGGAAGCACGACTGAGGCCAGGTTTTTCGAGCGCAATGGCGATGTTGCGGGTTGGCCTGCGAGCACGGTAGCGGCGCCATCGAACTCGATGGACTGTACTTTTGAGCGAGCGTAGCGATGAACAATTGTGCCTTCTTTAAATGAGATAACCCGACTAGTTGCACTCACGAAAGATCCGCTGTGCCTACTTCCGTCCCTGAGAATCAGAGTGTCGGCAGGACAGACACAACAGGCAAGAATCACAACAGCAATGCTTAACCCAAGCATTTTTCGCATAGCATGCCTCCATTGATGGCAGCTTTGATGCTGGCGATCGCTGCTCTGTTTGCCGCATTACCAAACAACATAAGCACACCTCGATTCACCAATTCCCATTGAATTCCCCATGGCTCGATTCTGCGGATAGAAAGTTGGAATTGAGGTCCCATCAGCACGTGTTTGCCAGGACCTGCGGTGACGGCTCTACAAACGCAAGAATTACTTCGCGCACATCCAAGACTTAATCGTTGTAGAGGTCCCGTACTCCACCGGGCTTCCATTGAGCATGTACTGAGCGTAGCGCCACTGCCTAGCAGCCTCTAACGCTGCTCCGGCGAGTCTGGAGTCGCCAGCGCGCACAACGGTGACTTGTTTCAGAGTTCCGCTTTTCTTTATTACCACTTTCAGGGCCACTTCCGCCCCATCGCACCGGGTGCAAGCATTGTCCGGGCAGATTGGCCGAACCCGATGCGTGACCAGGCGATTCCCAACAGCCTCAGAGACGTGGACCCGACTCTCGCCCTTTTGTTCCAAATCTCCAAAAGCCAGCGAAGAGAGGAGGATTGCTAGAATGATGACTCTCATCTCTAGAAGCACCCCTCCTCTCCGGACACCGCCATACCAGAAATTGTTCCATTCCTCGTGATAGCTCACGCGTCCCCCAACTCTGTACCCTATGAATTGGCCTAGCCTGGTAGCCCCATTGCACAAGAAGTGAGTAAGTTACTTTAGTGTTACGATTTGTGAGCGAAAATTAACTTCCGAAATACTCCCAAATTGATACTGTCTGTTCGGCGATGATGGCGCTTGCGTCGAATCATTTATTGAAAACAATAGGCTTACATCCATATCCATCCAGCGAAAAGATCGAAAAATACAGGATTCACTGTATAGATTTCCACAGGGGTTAGGGCCTTTTACTTATTGCCGTTTTCACGAAATACGGCTACTCTGCAAAGAAATCAACCGTTAAATCTTGTCTCGATCGGGTCTTCGTCGGACGAAGACCAGAGAGTGTTCTGCCTCGAGGTGGAATTCAGGTCAAGGCGAGTGAGACGGAACATGGGGTGTTTAGTGACGTTGAAAGCGATCATTTTTGCAGCAGTGATGCTTTTATGTCTGGGGCTGTTCCCAGCCACCAATCTCGCACACGCTGAATCAACCATGAGTTGTCCCAGTGGAACTTACGACATGCTGGATTGGATGACGATGGATTCAAACATGCGCGGCAGTTCTCATCTCACGGGTAGCGCGAATCCCCTTTACACCACGGTGTATAAGGACAAATTTTATTGGACTAAGGGCGGAAACGGGAGCCCGTGGGACATCCAGCTTTACGACAGCAAGTACATCTATCTGTGGATCACCGAGTATGCCTGGAACAATCCCAGCAGCTACAAGAAATCCACGAACAACACAAACATGCCGTTGACTGCCCGTTGCAGCAAGGGCGGATTTCCTGGTTCTACCATTTACGTAAGCAACACCAATTACGACATACACACCGATTGCGCCCATTACACAACGCACGGATTGAAAAAGGGAGTCAATCAGGTTTGGGGGCCGTATAACCTCTCGTTCGGCGGAAGCCTGCCTAGCAATATGCCCACATTGGTGGTGAGCTATCGCTACAACTGCGATAACAGCTACGGCAATTGCAGTGACAAAGAAGAGTACTACCTGAGTCAAAAATATGGCTTGGTGCAGTGGGTGCATTACACATTGATGAACGGGTCGTATCAGCAGCAGCAGAAGAGCGTGTTCAATAAGCTTTCAGCAGGTGCCACGGTTCCTAAATTTCAGTGCTTCTAGTTTGAAGACATTGAAATAGTTGTCAGTTTAAAAAAACTGCACCTTCAATTCGCGTTGGGGGTGCGCATTTCCCAGGTTAAATACAGGCGCCCGGCCCGGTAACCCCCCGAGCCGAGCTGGGTGTCCTCTGAACGTAGGTCGGGCTTCGGAACTGAACAGGATCAGTTCCCCAGCTCCGTTACTCGGCGCTCAGGAGGAGAAATGCGACACGGGGTACTTGCAGTCGCGGTTGTAATTTTCACTTTACCGGCCACGTTAGCAGCCGGAAACCTCAAAATCGTTCCCACCACAACTTTGCGCGCGGAGACTTCCAACAACACCAGCGGCGCGAATTCGTTCCAATCCCAGAGCAATGGAAATATTGGCGCTGGCAACAGCAGCAAACTCGATGTCCATTCGCT
>QIAI01000416.1 GCA_003224995.1 Acidobacteriota bacterium | reverse complement strand
CAGCTTGCACTCGACTGTGGAACCGCCCGTACGTGAAATAGACCACCAGCCCAATAAACAGCCACACGATGAGCCGCGCCCAGTTCACCCAGCCCAACTTGTACATCATGTACCCGTTCGTAAACACGCCCAGCATCGGCACCAGTGGCACCCATGGCGTCCGAAACGGCCGTGCCTGTTCCGGATTCGTACGTCGCAGGATCATCACGGCAATCGACACAATTACAAAAGCCAGCAGCGTTCCGATGTTCACCATCTTGCCGATGTCGTCAATCGGGGTGATGCTGCCCACCACCGCAGCCAGCAGCCCCACAAGGATGGTGTTCTTCCACGGCGTTCGGAACTTGGGATGGATGTCAGCGAAGAATTTCTTCGGCAGCAGGCCATCGTTGGCCATGGAATAGAGAACCCGCGTCTGACCGAGCAGCATGACCAGCATCACGCTGGTAAGGCCGGCCAAGGCGCCCAGAGTAATAATGTGGGACGCGGTTGTAAGCCCACGATCCATGAAGGCCCGCGCGATTGGCGCTTCGATGTTCACCTCGCGCCACGGCACCATGCCCGTGAGTACCGCAGCCACCGCGATATACAAGACTGTGCAGATCAGCAGCGACGCGATAATCCCGATGGGCAGATCGCGTTGCGGATTCTTCGCCTCCTGCGCTGTGGTCGACACTGCATCAAACCCGATATAGGCAAAGAAAATGTAAGCTGCCCCGGCCCCAATTCCTGACAACCCAAAGGGCGCAAACGACGACCAGTCGCCTCCCCAATTGCTCTTGCTCACATAGTGAAAGCCCAGGCCAATCACGAAGAGCACCACCGCCACCTTCACCACCACAATGGTCGCATTGAAGCGGGCGCTTTCCTTGATGCCCACCACCAGGATCGCGGTGATGATGAGAGCGATGACGAAAGCCGGAAGGTTCACTCCGATTTCGAATCCGAAAAGATGCGGCGCGTTCAGCAAGTCGTGTGCGCGTTGCATCAGCTCGGGCGACTGCGCGGCCATGATCGCCGTTACCTTATTCAGGAAGGCTTGCGTGCCCGGCACCAGGCTGGGATCGGCAACCTGCGCCATCTGTCGCGCGATCACGCCTTCTGCAGTTCGCAGTCCCGTCCAGTGGTCGTAGGCCAGCCACAGCGGCATGTGAATGTGAAAAACATCCAGCAACTCGATAAAGTGGTTCGACCAGCCGGACGACACCGTGCTGGCGCCCATGGCATATTCCAGCGTCAGATCCCAACCAATAATCCACGCGAAAATTTCTCCCAACGTTGCGTAGGCGTAGGTGTAAGCGCTTCCGGCCAGCGGGATCATGGCGGCGAACTCCGCATAACACAGGCCGGCGAACGCGCATCCCAGTCCTGACAGAACAAAGGACAGCATCAATCCCGGGCCGGCATAATGCGCGCCCAGTCCCGAGAGCACAAAAATTCCTGCCCCAATCACTGCGCCCACGCCCAGCGCGGTGAGTTGAAACACGCCGAGCGTTCGCTTCAAACTATGTTCGCCAGTTTCTTTCGCCTCGTTGAGCAGGCGATCGAGCGGCTTTTTCGCAAGAAGGTCAGCCATGCTGATTCGTTTCTCCTAAATTTTTTATGGTGCGCTCGCGACGCTGCGCCGCGTCCACAGGAAGTACACGGGAATTCCCAGCAGCACGATGATCAGTCCCGGCCAGGTGAACTGCGGTTTGTAGCGCAATAGTACGACATCAATAAACAAAGCCATCACAATATAGATCGCCGGAAGTACCGGGTACCCGATCGCCCGATAGGGCCTGTCCACGTTGGGACGCGTGCGGCGGAGAATGAAAACACCTGCAATCGTCAAAATGTAAAAAACCAGGACCGCGAACACGATGTAATCCAGCAATTGCCCGTAGCTGCCCGAAATACAAAGAATGCACGTCCAAACCATCTGCACCATTAAGGATACGTAGGGTGTCTTGTAGGTAGGATGCAGTTTGGCGACGCTGCGAAAAAACAGCCCATCCTTGGCCATGGCGTAATACACGCGCGCGCCCGAGAGAATCAGGCCGTTGTTGCATCCAAAGCTGGAAATCATGATGGCAATCGCCATCAGCCCTTGACCCAATCCCATCTGCGCGAAGGCGGCGGTGGCCACGCGGTCTTCGGTGGCGTACTTGATGCCACGCGCCAGCACGGTGGCGCCGTTTGGACTGCCGTCCAGGGGCAGCACATTCAGATAGATCACGTTACAAAGCAGGTAGAGCAGGATCACCACGCCCGTGCCCAGCGCCAGTGAAATTGGGAGGTTCCGTTGCGGATTCTTGACCTCGCCGGCCGTGAACGTCACGTTGTTCCAGGCGTCCGCGGAGAACAACGATCCAGTCTGTGCCACGGCGAGGATCGTAAGAGTACCGACCAGCACGATGGGGCCGCCGACTCCGACCTGCACCGCATGACGTGCGCTCAGACCTGCGTTCTGCCAGAAGTGCCCATTGAAATTCGCTGCCAGCGCCTGCGCATTTCGCCCAATGAACAGTCCGAACAGCACCAACCCGGCCAGCGCCGATACCTTCGCCGCCGTGAAAATGTTCTGAATGATGGCACCGGTTTTCACCCCGAAGATGTTCACGAACGATAAAAACATGACCATCAGAATGGCCACCAGGTTCTGCGTGCTGAGCCCGACATCCATATTGCCCAGCACCATGGGGCCGATAGGAATGGGAGGAACTTTCCAGAGGTGAAGAATCCAGTGCGACGACGAGATGGAAGGAAAGAAAATTCCCAGAAACTTTCCAAACGCTACGCCGACCGCCGCGATTGTGCCCGTCTGGATGACCAGGAAGAGCGTCCAGCCATACAGAAATCCCCAGAGCGGCCCCAGTGCTTCGCGCAAATAAACGTACTGTCCGCCCGCCCGTGGCATCATGGCCGCTAATTCGCCATAGCTGAGGGCCCCGA
>QIAI01000415.1 GCA_003224995.1 Acidobacteriota bacterium | reverse complement strand
AGGAGGTGTTCTGAATGAGAAAGGCGCCAGAGCGTGGCACGCAGGAGAAAGTTAGTGTAGATATCGAATACGCGTCGGGTCTCTTCGGTCACTTTCTGCAGGAGTATTGCTTCTCGATCCGTGTTGCCAGTATTTTCCAGTTCCTCAACCCTGAGGGTACTTACGAACCGGTTGAGACGCGCTCGTGGTTCATTTCTGCACACATTGATTCGAAGGATCTCGTAGCGTTCCGACACATCACGTACCGCACGAGCGACTTTGCCACTGTCGAGCGGGCCTCGCAATCGGGCCCCATACGAAACGTTGAGAGCCGGATTCTGCGGATATAGCGTTTCGAGCGAAACAATGGCCTGTTGAGAAATCGACAAGTCATGCTCAAGACTGGGATTTCGTTCGTGATGTGTCGATGTATCGGTTTTCATATGCCAAGTGAGAGACCCGCACCTTCGTGTTCTGCTTCACGACTGCACAGCGAGAGCTGCAGCGTACCCTTGGCGGATCGCCAAATCCTGCACGATCCACTCCTGTATATTGCTCGCTCCGCAGGTGGGGAACCCTAACCCCCAGAATCCGCCTCCCACATCCCGAGCATTGGAGAGCTGGCGGGAAACGTCAAGCAGCGGGCGCCTTTACGTAAGCTTCCTTTCGGGTCCCGATTGAAAGAACCTAAGACTGATCCCTCGAATGGAAGCCTCTCATAAAGATGCGGGCCCCTGTCCGAAGCAGAGGCGCCGTATGAGTGCTCGAATGTCAACCTCGTGCAAATCTTACTATCAGGCTGTAGATCCCGACAATAGAGATCAAGACTCCCGTCTTTGCCACCTGGAAGTAGTGCCGGAGAGTATGAGTGAATGTGCAAATCGATGCACTTTGCTGCTGAGGCGAGTGCGAACCGCTCGCAGCTTCGGCCGAAGGAAACGAATGGCGCGCAAATTGGGAGAGGCTGCTAGTGGGACCGGGAATCGGTATTTTCTCTTGATTGCGAGCCGTAATCCCCTCTATCCCTTTAGGCTTAGATCTGGTTCAGAGTGTGGTCCAGGGTTGTGCACCCCGAAATCGTGAGATTGCAATACCTTTAAGACCCGCCCACCAGCGGTCAATGAAAGGAAGCCGCCCAGCGCGCGGCTTCCTCGTGGTCTAGGTTCCTGCAGCCTCTATGTATCCTGCAGCGTGGATACCGCCCTTTTACTTGTTTAGCAGAATGGCAACAGTTGATCCCCCGGTCATGACGGCCAGATCTTGCGTGCCATTCTGATCGAAGTCGCCGGCTACCAACTTTCCACCTCCGCCGAAAAAGGGCGCACCCGGTTGGAATCCACCCATGGCGTCTCCCGTTAAGACTGAAACCTCCGCCGAACCTAAACTCACTGCCAGGTCCAGCTTGCCATCTCCGTTGAAATCTGCCGCCACAGCACCACCGGGATACATTGCGCCCTTGACCCAAGTATTCCTGGTCTGTTGCAGGGTCCCGTCACCATTTCCTAGATAAACACTCGCAATGGTATTTCCTGCCGTGCTTGTACCTACTCCGGCAAGGTCCAATTTGCCATCCGAATTGAAATCTGCTGCTAACAGAAACCGGGTGTACCCGTAGCGCAGAGCAGAAATCGGCCGAAAGCTTCCATCTCCATTGCCCAACATGATTCCCACAAAGGTCGAAGTGGCAACCGCCAAATCCTGCTTGCCATCACCGTTGAAATCACCTGCAATCACAGGGTCAAATGAAAATGAGGCTGGCATACTCGCACCGTTCCGGAATGTGCCATCACCATTTCCGAGGAGAATCATCATCGATCCACTATTGTTCAAGGCCACATCGGGAATTCCGTCTCCATTAAAATCGGCAACGGCAACAATCCTCCAAAACATTTGGGCGGGATAGTTAAGTGGGTTTTGAAAATTGCCGTCACCCGAGCCAAGGCGAACGTTTATTGAGTGACCGCTAGCTACCAGCACATCGAGTTTCCCGTCACCGTTCAGGTCCGACAGCACCCCGAAATAGCTACCACGACCGCCAGTAAGCATGTCCTTCGCCGCCTTGAAGGTTCCATCGCCGTTGCCAAGTAAGCGGTTCAGGTGACCTCCTTGCCAAGTCGGACTTTGCGAGGTGAGCCCTACCAGATCGAGCTTGCCATCGCCGTTAACGTCGCCTGTCATGATGCCCATTTCGCTGCCCGCTGGGAGAAAGAAGCTGCGCGGAAGAGAGAATGTGGCGTCTGGTCCAGCCAGTGCGGGTACGGCAAAACTCTTGTCGGAAGCGGAGCGCAGAAAGATTACGTCTGTCTTGCGATCCCCATTCAGGTCGGCTAACAGCGGGCTGCCCAGAGTCATGTCTCCCAGCGACATGTATCCAAGTGGCGGCCGGAACGTGGCGTTACCGGCATTCAAAAAAATGTCGATCTCTGAGCCACGAGTGGTCAGCAGATCCGGTTTGCCGTCGCCGTTGAAGTCTCCGACACGGAGATCCAGATCCATAGGCGATGTCCATCGATACACAGGTGGCTGAAAAGTCCCGTCGCCGTTGCCGAAATACAGGTTGACACCGTTGCCGAAATAGTTGCCCCCATTCGGAGCCGACGCTGCAACATCCAAATTGCCATCCCCATTGAAATCGGCGACAGCCGGGCAATAACTGTCGGAAATCGTTTGCGCCTCCTGGAAGGTGCCATCTCCATTTCCGAGTTGGATGAAACCCCCTATCAGATCCAACTTACCGTCATGATTTATGTCCGCGAGAACACATTCAGCAACGCCTCCGTGTACGTCGGGTAGTGTTCGGAAGGTGCCGTCGCCGTTGCCGAGAAAGACTTGCAGATACCCCGCGTGCATCACAACCAGATCAAGCTTGGCGTCGCCGTTTACATCTCCTGGCACTATTGCGAACGCGTTCCACGCCACTGGATAGCTCGTGGTAAAACTGCCAAAGCACCCTGGACGGAGGCCGTACCGATAAAAGCTATGTCCAATTTGTGATCACCGTTGAAGTCACCGATTACAGGAACCGATCCGGGAGCCATTAAGGGAAAGTCCTCAGTTGTAGAAATGACTGGAGGTCGAAATCGGCCATTTCCCCAGCCCAAGCTAACCGCGATCGTAGAGTTCGAACAGGGCGGAGGGCTGCACTGAGATAACACGATGAGATCCACCTTCCTGTCCCCATTGAAATCCCCGGTGGTTGTGGAGCCACGAGGACCGACTTGGTATTGAGGAAATTTCGGAAAACCAGTCGCCGAGAGCAAACCTGGGGTAAGCAAACATATCAGGGCGAGGAAAAGGCACAATCGCGCGGCAATACGATGCATATAGTCTCCTTTCACGAGGTCAACGAAACTGTGGTGACGGGGCTGCCTTCGGCGGGTGGGTACAGCTCGAACGCGCAGTTCAGGAGTGGTGCTCGCTCGGAGAAGGTCCTTTTTTTTATATACCTCAAATAAATGATGCGGTCTGTGATAAGGGTCACGAGGAAGAAGAGGTAGTGGTCCGAACCTGAAATAAGTGCAGTAGCAGTTGTGCCAATCGCAATAAATAACGAGTGCCATTGCAGCCCACTGAACGGCGTGACGCAATTTGCACCGCAGGGGAATTCCTTGTTCTCCGGCAGAACTAGTTGTTATTGCGAATCGAAAGCGTGTCGGCATCGACGTGCTAGAGTACCGGGGAACCGGAGGGATCGCCGCTTTTCCAACTCACACCAGAATTAACATCGCTCATATTGGAGAATTTGGAGGTCAAGATCCAAAAATGAGGCAGATAATTTAAAATCTGCTTGTTGTGCCGAAAGCGGGCCCGTAGCTCAGCGGTTAGAGCAGGGGACTCATAATCCCTTGGTCCGGGGTTCGAATCCCTGCGGGCCCACCAAACTTTCCCGTTTTGTTTTGAATGAGCTAGAGTTGGCGTCGCAAACTGATACCGCGGTTCCGAACGGTCGACTGTAGTAAAACTGTAGTAGTTCGACGCAAAAAGCTTGAGGCAATCACCCGAAAAAGAGGCGAAAATCTGCGGGGCGTCCCCCCGACCCCGCGCGGTGGAGAGTTGGTTTCTTTAAGCAATCGTTTTACCGACAGATATCGAGTTTATGGATGACTGCAGTGCGTATGCCGCGCGCAAGGCCTCGAGCTTGCGAACCGCATCGCGGCGATACTCGTCGATAGCCTTTGAATATCTTTGCAAAATGCTAGGACTCGAATGCCCGATCATTTGGGTCACAAAGAGATCGGACACTCCTGCGGCGCTGAGGCGACTCGCGAAGGAATGTCTTAGTGTATATATAACAAAAAATTCCAAACCTGCATCTTTGAGTGCTTTGGCCCACGTCTTGCGAATGTCCTTAGCCGGTTGTCCTGGGTCTCGGAAATTGGGAAAGACAAACGGCGAGAACTCTGGTCCCGCAAGTTCACGCCAACGCAACAGGTCCGCTTTGCACCTTGCTGAGAGCGGGATATTTCGAATGCCGGCACGCGTCTTCGATTCCCGCACCTTAATGACGTCGTTCCCGAAGTCTACTGCGTCCCACTTCAGTGACAATGCTTCTCTATGAGAGCGCATCCCCGTCTCAAGGATGAGCACGATCAAGACACGGAGGTAGGGTGCCGCGACTGCAATGAGCTTCTCCTCTTCCTCAAAGGTAACGATATGCGGGGGCCGGGGAGCTTGCTCCTTCAGGAACTCAATCTGCACGAATGAATTGCGGGCGATCAATTGCCTGCGTTCTGCAAGACGCATCATTCGTCTCAAGACTCTCAAATCGTGGTTGATTGTTGCTGCCTGGACACCCTCGGCCAGCCGATCCTTTTTGTATTCGTCTATCTGCTCAGACGAAAGCTCCGACAGCCTGATACCGAAAAACCTTTCCTTCAGCTTCTTGATCGAAGACTCATATCGCTTTCGAGTGGCCGCATGCAGCACTCTGGTCAGGAAGTCGTCAGCCCATTCTTGGAAGTACGGAGGAATCGATCTTGGGAGATGAAAACGGCCTTCGAAAGCATCCGTCTCCCATCGCGAGAGCAATTGTTTAGCTATGCGCTTGCTCTTGGTGTGACTGGTTTTGCAGACTTGCCTACCTGCAACATTGATCGCCATCATCCAGTTTCGGCTTCCCCTTCGCCTATACAAGGTTCCCATCTATTGTTCCCCCGAAACACAACTGGGTGAGAGCGCCGTGCTGAGGGTCCATACGCGGAAAAGGAATCTGGGACCACAAGTTGAAAAAGGCTTTGTATCCTGGCGAAGGTTTGTGACGGGTGTCTGGGAGGTGAAAGCAGGGGTTAAATGGGGGCTGGCGGATGCTTTTTGGCATTGCAGGCGAAGGATATGGCGCATCCGTGGGAGTAAAGTGGAGATTTGGTGGAGATGGCGCTGGGCGACGGTTTATAGCTAAAATGGCGTAACTCTGGGGGTAAGTATAAGGCGTGCAATGGTTTATGGGTACACTCGCGAAATTCTTGGTGTAAGTTGAAGGCGGGCAATGATTTTACGGGTAATATGGCACATTCTTGGATGTAAGCATAAGGCGTGCAACGGTTTACGGTTAACAGTGAGAATTCTTGGGTTTGGCGCTGCAAGGGGAGTAGGCGGCCGGAGCCGCGGGACTCCAGCATGCTGAGTTTGCGGTCGCTAGGTGGCTGGAGTTCATGGGTCTTCGGACCAATTTGCTGCGCTACTGTCATCGTCTCCGCCTGCAAATCCTGTGGGCCGTCCACACCGACACCCCGAAGTTCTGCGCGAGCACTCTGAACGGCACACTGTGTTGTGCCCGCTGTCGCCTGAGCTCACGAGTCTCCGCGGACGTCAGCTTGCGCAGAGGAGGG
>QIAI01000414.1 GCA_003224995.1 Acidobacteriota bacterium | reverse complement strand
GCCAGAGAGGCCGGGTCGCAGACATCCGCGAGCGTTTGCGGAATGTTCAATCCAAATGCGCGCTGCATGCTGAAAGTCTCTCCCCGAAAAGTTCATTCTACTGGAGCTGAGACCAGGCTGAGAGCCTAAGACCTAAGACCTAAGACCTAAGACCTAAGACCTAAGACCTAAGACCTAAGACCTAAGACCTGACACCTGAGACCTGAGACCTGACACCTGAACTGCAACCTGCGAAGGTCAGCTTTTCAAGCTTGTCATCCTGAGCGAAGCGCAGGACCTGCTTTCCGATTGTCATCCTGAGCGAAGTGAGGCGGCAGCCGAACGCAGTCGAAGGACCCCGCGACTCCAGGTTCGCCATGAACGTTTCAGAATTTTCCACCCGAACTTTGGACTCACCGCCCACTCCCGTCTGGAAGCGCCTTCGCCAGATCCTTCCATCCCACCAAAACAAAGCCCTGCTGTTTAAGAAAGTTTTGAAATTCGGCGCTCTTCACCATATCGAAGTCATGCTGTCGCCACGCCGCGCCCCAGTCGGGATGGTTGAAGGTCGCGCCGCGCATTTCGTCATCGTCATGAGCCAGGTGCAGGATCACCTGGTAAACACCGGGTCCGAGCGAAGCAAGCTGTTTCTCGTACCAGGCAGTCCAGTCTTTGGCGTCAATGCCCGGCGAGATCTCGAGGACGCGATCCACCAGAATCTGATCGGCGGCCATGTGGCCGAATGGCGGCACGGAGTGCTCCTCCGCGGCGCGGGCTGCCATGATGGGGAGCCGGAACTCTGCCCCCATCTTCTGGTACGTCGAGAACAACGCTGGGGCTTGAAACAAAGCACCCATGTGAGAGTCGAGATGCGTAACGTGAACTCCGAACTTCTGTGCGCGCTCGATCTGTGAACGCAACTCGGCTTCGACTTCGTTGGCTTTTGCGTTCTTCGCAACCTCCGGCGTGTCGAGCGGCAGGTAGCCGTCCCTATCAAGCAGGGAAGGCACTTGGTCCTTCGAGCTGACAGGTCCCCATCGGAACGTGGTCCACTCGCTATTGAGCGCCTGGTGAATCCCGAGATCTGCCTCCGGATGCGCTTTGCCATAAGCGGCAGCTTCCAGAAACCATGGGCAGGGCACCAGAATGCTGGCCGACGTAATCCAATGGTTGTCGAGCGCTTCTATGATGGCGCGATTCACCGAATGGTTCATGCCGAAATCGTCGGCATGGAGAATCAGCAAGCGCGCATTCGCGGGATATCCCAGTCGCTCCTGCACCGACTTGTTAGGAGTTTGAGCGAGGGCGAAAGCCGACGACACACAAATCGCAATTGCAAGACAACCGGTGCGTAGAAAATTGCGGGAACGCATTGGACCTCCTGATCCCTACAACGAATCTTCTCTCCTGATCCTTACCTGCAGGAAAGTCTTCAACTAAAGGCGCACCTGTTGGTAAAGTTTTTCAGAATGCTTGAACAGGTTGCGAAAAAAGGTGACAAGAAATATGTGTTGGGAAGGGCTCGACTCAGTCGAGCCGTAAAGTTTGTCGAAACGACGCGGCTTTAGCCGCTGAGGTCGCTCTTGTTCGCCCGAAACGACGTTTTCAGCAATCTGTGAAAGCATGCCTCCCATGTAAACTCGCTCCGACAGCTGGGGCGAATTTCTTCCATGCCCTCGAACAGCTATTCCTCTTCCGGAGGCAGATCGAAGTTGACCAGGTCGCCGCGAAAGCCCCGCGTTTTCCACGCGCCGAACGCAAGGCCGACAGCCATCCAGATCACGCCGCCGATCTTCGCGGGACGGCTCAGGTTCAGCCAGAGCAACAGGCAAATCAGAAATCCCAGCACCGGCGGCAATAAATTCGTAATCTTCTTTTCGGGTTCCCGAACGTAGTAGCGCATGAAAGCCGCCGCGTTCACTCCCATGAAGGCGATCAGCGCGCCGAAATTCAGCATTTCGGCGCCGAGTCCGTAGCTGAACACGCCCACGCTCACCAGTAACGCCGCCGCCAGCGCGACGACCCCAACGAAAATCACGTTATTTCGCGGAACGTGATGCTTGGGATCAATGGCGCCGAAGAAAGATTTCGGCAGCGCATTGCTCCGACCCATGCCGTAAAGCAGGCGTGCCGCACCGATTTGTGCGCCCAAGCCCGACCCGAAGTTTGCTACCAGCAGAGTGAACCCCAAAATCGCAAACAGCGGTGCCCAGGCGCGCCCCGCAATGAAGGTGAACGCAGTATCGAGATTCGGGAACGGTTCGGAAGCAGGCCAAACTAATTGCGCGGCATACACTTCCACCGCCGCGAGAATGCCGATCACCAGGCAAACCAGCACCGTCGCCAGCAGAATGTTGCGCCGCGGATTCTCAGCTTCCTCCGAGAGTGTGGAGATGCCGTCGAAGCCAATGTAGGTCAGAACGGCAATCGAGGTGCCGCCCAGCACCGCCCGAGTGTTCCAGCTTTGTGGGTCATAGAACGGACGAGTAAAAAACTGCGCGCCGTCGTGAGGGTTTCCAAAAATGTAGCGCGCCGCCGCCACGAAGAACACGACAATCACCACGCCCATCGCGGTAGCCAACAGAGTATTCACCCGCGCCGAGGTCTTCACCCCTTGAATATTCATGTAAGTGAATACTGCGGCGAAAAAAATCGCCCAGACCGCGTAGGGAACCCCGGGCGCGAATACATGCGCCTGTTGGCTGCACCAGATAATGCAGATCATGGGATTGAGCATGTAGTCCATCACCATGCTCCAGCCCGTGACGTAGCCCAACGCCGGATTGATTTCCTGTCCAACGTAGGTAAATGCCGAGCCCGCGCTGGGATAAGCCCGTGCCATCCGCCCGTAGCTCATGGCCGTGAACAGCATCGCCACCATGGCGATCAGAATCGTGGTGACCACGTGCCCGTGGCCGCGATCGCTCAGCACGCCGTATACCGACATCGGCGCC
>QIAI01000413.1 GCA_003224995.1 Acidobacteriota bacterium | reverse complement strand
TGCTGGAGCGCGCGCTTCAGAAATCCGACGCGAATTCGCCCCGCTGGGTGGAAGCTGATGCTTTGAATCTGCCTTTTCCGAATGAATCATTTGAACTGGTTACATCTGCTTTCGGATTTCGCAATTTGGCCGACTACGATGCGGGGTTGCGCGAGATTGTGCGCGTCCTGCGGCCGGGCGGTGAATTGGGGATCCTCGAGTGCTGTGAGCCGGAGGGAGTAATTGGAAAGTTGTACGGAGTTTATTTTCGGCGAGTGGTGCCGGCGGTGGGCACGGCGGTTTCGCGGGTAAAGGGCGCGTACGCTTATTTGCCCGCTTCGGTGGAGAGGTTTCCGCGTCCGCCGGAGTTGATAGGACGGATGAAAGCGGCCGGATTTCGCGAGGCCTCCTGGACTCCTTATACGTTTGGGACGGCCGGATTGTTTCGCGGGAAGAAGTAATGTGCCTGGTTTCGTTGATTAGTGAGTAGCTTTCACCCCTCCCGGGGCTGCGTTCATTCTGGTGGCTTACCCGGCGCTTCGCGCTGGGCTAATGAATTCCGCCGCTTCGGCGGCTTGCATGTTCCGACTCGCACCATCAGACTTCTGCGGCCACAGCACTCAGCGCACCGCCAGCTTTTGCGCTTCACCCACCGGTACGGGAGCTTTGAAGGAGTCAGCGAAGGCATCGGCTACCGTGTAGCGGATCACTTTCTCGTAGTCATCTCCCAGGAATTTCTTCAGGCGATCGGTGTTCATGATGTATTGGCCACTCATGTATGGGACGGCCTCGGGCGGGATCGCGGAAATTCCCATCTTCCACAAAAATTCCAGAACGATGCGCATTCCCCATTGTCCGGGGACGCGGATAAGCTTGGCCTTTGCCATGTCGATGCACTGGGCAAAGGTGAGCGGCTCGCCGCGCCCGGCAACGTTCAGGATGGTGAGGCGGCGCGCTTCGGGCTCGCGTTTGAGAATCCAGGCAAGCAGACGCGCCATGTCGTCGACGTGCACAAACTGGATCTGATTGTCCAGATAGCGTTGGCCATAGGGCAGCATGCAGGGCAGGCGCTTGCCTTGCTCGCGCATTTGGGCCGCTCGCTTGCCTTTGCCATTGGGTGAGTCCCGGAAGGCGCCCATCAGGTAATTGTCGACGCTCGCGCCTGCGAAAATGTGAGGTCGCAGCACATAGGCACTGCAGCCGCGCAGAGCCGGCGCTCTCTGTTGCACTACCCGGTCGGATTCTCGCTTGTGAATCGCATATGGCAGGGTGTGCGCGTCGAGGGCAAAATCTTCCAGTACCGGACCGGGCAGATCGGAACCATAGACGGAGACGCTGCTGGGATAAATAAATTGCCGGATGCCGCTGTCTTCGTTGCGATTGGCTTCGGTGATCGCTTCCATGACGCGGGCCGTGCCGGCGACGTTGATGTGCCACATTTGATCGACGTCAATCACGCCGGTGCGGACCGGGTCGATGACGAAGGCGAGATGGACAACCGAGAACGGGCGCGTCTCTTTGAACAGGTTATACAGGCCACGGCAGGAGTCTTCGACCCCGAGGTCCATGCGCACAAAGCGGATGGGGGCATCGGTTTTGGGCACGGCGATATCGATGCCGATGACCGAGAACTCCGCCAGATGCGGCAGCAGCCGCAGGCCGAGATTTCCTGAGACGCCGGTGACGACGACCGTGGGTTTGCCTTGAGTCATTGATTGGGGCTGGCTGAAATCGTAGCACACACGATGTCGCGAACTCGGTGAGATGAATCTCGGTAGTTCATGGAAATGGAGTTGGACGCGAACGGAGGGAAGCGGAGATAATCACGGCATGTCCGAATCGCCGATGCCGTATTCGTCTGCGACCATGCGTGCTGAAAAACGCGCAGTGGCGGGCAATTCCGTGTTCGCAGCGATTGCCATCACGATCCTGAAAATCGTCGTGGGGCTCAGCACGGGCAGCTTGGGCATTTTGTCGGAGGCGGCGCATTCCGGATTGGATCTGGTCGCGGCCATTATCACGTTTTTTTCGGTGCAGGTTTCCGACAAGCCGGCCGATGCCGACCACCAATATGGGCATGGCAAGGTGGAGAACTTTTCCGCGTTCATCGAGACCGGGCTCCTGCTGCTGACCTGCGTATGGATCATCTCCGAAGCAATCAAACGATTGTTCTTCCGGCACGTAGAGATCGAGCCGTCAATCTGGGCATTCGCGGTCATGCTGTTCTCGATCGCGGTGGATGTATGGCGGTCGCGGGCGCTGGGCAGGATCGCGGCGAAATACGATAGCCAGGCCTTGGAGGCGGATGCGCTGCACTTTTCCACCGATGTGTGGTCGAGCAGCGTAGTGATTCTGGGGCTGCTGCTAGTCATAGCCGGTCGACAACTGCACATTCCGTGGATGAGCGACGCCGATCCACTGGCGGCGCTGGTGGTGGCTGGAATCGTGGTGCACGTCAGCTGGCGGCTGGCGCGGAAGACGATCGATGCACTGCTGGATGCGGCCCCGGCTGGGGTGCGCAGCAAGATTATTGACGCGGTGAACCGGGTGGAGGGCGTTATTGAGGTCGACCGGGTGCGGATCCGGCGGGCGGGGAACCGGTATTTCGCGGACGTGGTCGTGGGCTTGGCTCGGACCGTGACGTTTCAGCATTCCGGGCGGGTCGCAGAGCTGGTGGCAGACTCGGTGCATAACGTACTGCCGGATGCGGACGTAACAGTGAACTCGGTGCCGCTAGACCGTACGGAAAATATTTTCGACCAGATTCGGGCGGTGGCGACCCGCCATAATCTCAACGTGCACGATGTGAGCGTGCAGGATCTGGATGGGCGCCTCCTGGTCGAGCAGCATCTTGAGATGGACGAGCGCTTGTCTTTGAAGGATGCGCATAACCGGGTAACCGCGCTGGAAGCCGAGATGCGCGAAGAGGTGCCCACAATTTCGTCGATCCTGACGCATATTGAGAGCGAGCCCGCGACCATTGAGGCAGGCGACGAGATTGTGCGTGATGCGGTGCTGGAGCGGCGCCTGAAAGCGATTGCGGCGGAGTTTCCCGAAGTCCTCGATATGCACGAAATCCAGATCAAGCGGGTGCGGGGACGCCTGTACGTGTCTTGCCACTGCACACTTTCCGATGAGCTGCCGCTTTCGCGGGTACACGATATCCAGACGGAGTTGGAAATCCGCTTCAAGCAGGATGCGCCGGAGTTGTTCCGCGTGCTGATCCATCCCGAGCCGATGACGGATAATCGAAGATAGAGTCTCGGGCTGCGAGCTTGCTGCCGCTCCTCATGTGCGTGAGTGCGGAAAAGAGTTCTTCACCTGCAGAAGACCACGAGAAATACGAACACGTTCGGCAAGTTGCTCAACATTGTCAGTTCAGGAAGGGCTTATGACGCAGGCTAAGGCTAATTGGGTGGACAATCATCGGTTTGTGGCCGAGTCGGACAGCGGCCACGGGATTGTGACAGATGGGGACAAGGTGACGGGCAACAGCCCGATGGAACTGGTGCTGATTGGCTTGTGCGGATGCACGGGGTACGATGTAGCGAGCATCTTGCGGAAGAAGCGGGAGCCGTTTACCAGTCTGGAAGTGCGGGCTGAAGCCGAACGCGCGGAGCAACCGCCCTCGGTTTACACTGCGATCCGATTGATTTACAGGGTGGGCGGCAAAGTCTCACGCAAAGCGGTGGAAGATGCGGTGCGCTTATCCAAAGAGAAGTACTGCTCGGTTTCGGCCATGCTGGAAAAAACA
>QIAI01000412.1 GCA_003224995.1 Acidobacteriota bacterium | reverse complement strand
TTGGCTTTGGCCGTTGCCCAATCGAAAAGCCCATGAACGCATCCTGAATTATGGTTCATTCTGCGTTTCTGCCGCGCTTCGAGGACTCGAACTCTCGCGGCCAGACGTAGTGATCGCCAGCTCTCCGCAATTGCTGGTGGGCCTCTCTGGATGGTGGATTTCGTTTTGGAAGCGCGTTCCCTTGGTTTTCGAAGTGCGTGATCTGTGGCCGGAATCGCTGGCCGCGGTCGGGATGGGTGCGGAAAATTCACTCCTACATCGTTCGCTTCGGCGTGTCGCCGGGTTTCTCTATCGTAAGGCGGCCCATATCGTAGTCGTGACCCCCGCATTCAAAGATCACTTGATGCAACATTGGCAAGTTCCGCCCGGGAAGATCTCCATTGTCGAAAATGGAGTGGAGACCAGCCAATTCGCTCCGCGTGACGAGCCTGCGCTAAGGCAGCAGTTAGGTTTGCAGGGTAAGTTCGTGCTCGGCTATATCGGCACCATGGGAATGGCGCATGGCCTCGACACACTCCTCGAGGCAGCGGCAAGCTTGCAACGCACCCGTCCCAACATAATGTTCTTGCTGGTTGGGGAAGGCGCTGATAAGGATCGCCTCAAAAGCGCACTCAGCGCGCGCAGCTTGCGAAATGTCAATTTCATCGATCAGCAGCCGCGAGAACGCATTCCCGCCTACATCTGCGCCGCCGACGTTTGCCTGGTACTCCTGAAGAAAACCGAACTCTTCAAGACCGTCATTCCAACCAAGATGCTCGAGTTCATGGCGTGCGGTCGCCCGGTAATTCTCGGAGTCGACGGGCAAGCCCGTAAAATTCTTGAAACAGCCAGGGCGGGCGTGTTCATCGAACCGGAAAACAGTACTGCCCTGGTGAACGCCATCGTTGCACTTGTGGAGCATCCCGAGGATCGAAGGTCTTACGGATCCAATGCTCGGGAGTACATCTTGCGGCATGGTTCCCGGGAAGCAACGGCGAAGAGTTACATCGAGGTGCTGACCGCCGTGCTGGCACCGACTCAGTCGGCGGACAACAACGGGTAGGTTAACGTAGTGCTAGGGATGGACGGCGTAGATAGTCACGGCAGTGGTTAGAGCCATCGCGGTTTCCATGGCTCGGGCGGTAGCTACCTTCGTTCCGCTCACCGGCACAAATAAGATGTCATTCGCCTGCAACGGCATGTCGGGCGCCTGGGCACGCATCATCTTCTTCAGTGGCACATTCAGTTCCGACATGCCATTCGGCCCGCTGCCTTTGCGGATGATGCGCGCGCCGTTGAGCTTGGCGGTGTGGTTCGGTCCTCCCGCCAGCGCGATTGCCTGCAGGACGGTCAGGCTGCCATTGTCCACCAACAGTCCACTGGGGCGGCCCACGTCTCCAACGATATAAACAATCGGCGCTCGCTGAACCTCAATCGTGTCCCCTGGATGGACTTCAATATTAGTTTCCGGCTTGTCGCTGAGATTCCTGGACAAATGCACCAGCTCAGGTTTGTCCGGTCGATTGCGATGGGTAATGGAAGCGGTTCGGCTGGCCCGGTCGGTAAGCCCGCCTGCGGTTGAAAACAGGTCGAAGAGTCGGCGTTCACCCAGCACGGGATAAATGCCCGGGCGCCCGACTTCACCCATTAACGTGATGCCCTGCGAAGCGTAGTCATTGATGAAAATAGTGACGTGTGGATTGCGGACAAATCCGCCATCGTCCAGACGCTTCTCTATCAGTTTCTGGGCTTCGTCCAGGCTGAGATCCGCAACATGGAATTCAATTCCGGTACGTTATAGACCGAGACCTCAACCAGGTCTCCGGCTCCCAGCTTAACCGCGGATGTTTGCGATTCATCCTTCTTTTCCGGCTTGTCTGTCTGTGGCGCCGCGGTTTTCGGAGCGGCAACTTGCTCGGGAGTAGCCTGCGGTAGCGCGGAGGGTGGCTGCGGGTCGAAGGTCGGGGCCGACTCCTGGGCCCTTACAACGTTCGCCAAAGTACACACCAGAAGAGCAAAGAAGATTGCGTGGCTAATGCGTATGGATTTCGATACTCCTCTGCAGGACCGCATCGCATGACCCCTGTTGTTTGCGAAAAGCGAGTCTACCACAGCAGCGGCCCGACCCCGTCCATGCCAAGTCCAGCTGGGCTTCGGCATTGTCCTTCTGAATTGCGGGGTACCCGTTCAATGATTGTTTGTTGCAATCCAACCTGCTATAGTTCCGCACACATTAGCTCGACTCTCGCAAGAATTTTCAGGTGAACGTTCTGTAATGATGTCGCTCCGCGTGCGGAGCGGCCCAAAACCAGACGGCGGCAATGCCAGTAGGCCTGCGTCGAGGAACTGCGGTTGACTGCTCTTTACCTAGGGATTTTCGGACTCTCTCTACCTTGCCACGTCCCATGGTTGGGTCGCCGCCCCAGTTTCAGATCGCCATCTGCACGCCGCACCGTTGCCCCGCCTGGGTGGAGTTGCCATTTTCGGCGCATTCGTTCTCAGCTTGGCCGCCGCGTTGACTACGGCATCCCTGCGCCCCGACCTCCGCTTTGGTTCATCTCTGCACATTCTCACCACCATGCTGGTACCGGGTTGCATGATCTTTATTCTGGGGCTGTACGACGATGTTCGCTCGGTCGGCCCATATGTAAAGTTCACGGTGCAAGCCATTGCAGCGGCGATGTTGTGGTTAGGTGGCTTTCGCATTCTGGATCTGCCCGTTCTTTTCGGAGCCCGCCAGTTTCCCTGGTTTGTCGGGTTGGCGCTTACGATCCTTTGGGTATTGGGAATCACCAACGCATTCAATCTGATTGATGGACTCGATGGGCTGGCGGCAGGGTCCGCGCTATTTTCCACCCTGGTGGTCTTCGTGGTAGCGGTTCTAAGCCACTCGTCCCTGGTGGCCTTGATGACGGTTGCTCTCACCGGCGCAATCCTGGGATTCCTTCGTTTCAATTTCAATCCGGCCACTATCTTTTTGGGCGACTCAGGAAGTTTGTTCATCGGATTCATATTGAGCGCTTTGGCGCTCGAAGGTGCTCAAAAGGCGCCCACCGTGATTGCCGTGGCGATTCCAGTGGTCTCGTTTGGTTTGCCGATTCTGGAAACTTCACTTTCGGTACTGCGCCGGCTGATTGGCGGCAGACCAGTATTTACTGCCGACCGCGAGCACATTCATCACAAGCTGCTGCAACTGGGGTTTTCGCACCGTCAAGTCGTCATCGTGCTTTATGCAGTCTCGGCACTGTTTGCCATGCTGAGCCTGTTCCTTCTCTGGCCCACGGGAAGTTCCCTTGGCTTGGTCTTGGCGGTGGTCGGAACGGGCATTTGGCTTGGTGTGCAGCATCTCGGCTATCCGGAATTCGGAGAAATTCGCCGGGTCGCGCAACGCACGCTCGATCAGCGTCAGATCGTGATCAACAATCTGGCCATCCGCCGCGCGACAGCTGAACTGAAAGTGGCACGTGACTATCCGCAAGTCTGCCGGATTTTGCTGGCCGCGTTTTCCTCCAGTGATTTCGACGCCTTTGATCTGAATGTGAAATTGCTGATCTCTGAATACTCAGCCCTGGAGATTGGAGATAGCATTCCGGTAACTCACGGGGAGGTGCGCTACCGCTGGAACCGTCCCGGCAGCTTGGCTTTGCCGGCTACCGCTCCCACCTGGGGACTGACGCTCGATCTGATGACGAGTTCGAACCGGCGGCGGGGTTCCATGAACGTGCACCGTTTGTACCAGGACCACCCTCTGCAACTTGACGTGAACATTCTCATTTCGGAATTCCCCGTCGCCCTGGCGAATGCACTGGACCGCGTCATTGAACATGCCGTTGCCAGGGTTCCTCTTTCCAAAGGGGACAATGGGCTGGTGGAGGCACAGGCCGGATAGCTGTTTTCTCCTACCTCCTCCCCTCCTCACTCAGGGCCGGCGGCCACCCTCAATAATTTCCTCTCTTCTCGTTCGCCCGCTCCCAACGAAGCGCATTAGAATGGGTTATCCATTGGCGGTTCGGTAGAGTCAACCATCATGAGTGAAGCCTGGAAACAATGGGAAGGAACTGTCGTCGACAACCGCTTTGCGCTCGGCGACTTCCAGGGCGGCTCTGGCCACAGTGCCGTGTTCCTGACCACGGATGGAGCTTCGCGCAGGGCAGCGATCAAGTTCGTGGAAACCAATCCTGTAAGCGCACAACAGCAACTCTCGCGTTGGGAACGTGCCGCTAAACTTTCCCATCCGCATTTGATTCGCGTATTGCATTGGGGACGTTGCCAACTCGGCAAATCGTCGATGTTGTACGTGGTCACTGAATTCGCGGATGAAAATCTTTCACAGATTCTTCCTACCCGTGCTCTCACTCCCTCGGAGACGGAGTACATGCTTCGTTCCGCGCTTGAAGTGCTGGCTTATTTGCACAATGCCGGTCTCGCGCACGGAGCGGTCAAGCCTTCAAATCTCATGGCGGTGGGAGACGATCTGAGACTCTCGAGTGACACCATCTGCGCTACTGGTGATCGGTATGGCCCTGGTCGAAGCTTTAACCCAACGCCTCGCGCCGGGACCAGCCATTCGCCAGAGCGATCCCGCTGTTCCTGAAAGTCTGCCGCAGCTTTTTCTCGAAATCGCGCGCGAGTGTACTCGCCTGGATCCCGAGCGGAGGTGGGCCGCCTCCGATGTCGCGGCGCGCCTGTTGCCTGCCGCAGCATCTCCTCCCCCCCGCAAACCAATTGCCCGATCCCCCTACGCATTGGTCGCAATCATTCTCGTTGGACTTTTGGTTGCTCTCGCCGGGACAAGGTTTCTCCACCACGGCTCCGCGAAGGTGTCGTCTTCATCATCCCCCGATCACAGGACTGCTCCTTCGGATCCGGGCGCGCCTGGGCCGCCGGATACTCCAACGAACAGCAAGACTCCGACAACCACGGACCGTCATTCCCTGAATTCGTCCGATCGATCGAGCGCGTCTGCCGGCGGTCATTCGGTTCCGACCAAAGCTACGCGTTCTTCCGGCTCGAGCGCGATCCCGGGAGCAGTAGCCGAAAAAGTGATGCCGAGTGTCTCGCAACGATCCCGGAGCACCATAACCGGTAGAGTGCGGGTGGGCGTGAAGGTCGCGGTCGACCCGTCCGGGCGCGTTGTGAACGCGAGCCTGACCTCACCCGGTCCCAGCCAGTATTTTGCCAACGTGGCCCTGCAGTCAGCCCGGAAATGGACGTTCACGCCCCCGCGAATGGCGGACCAGGCTGTGCCGAGCCAATGGATTCTGAAATTCGCGTTCGCGCGCTCAGGGGTCGAGGCGCAGTCTCAGCAGGTCTCGCCCTGACTATGCCTTCAACGAATTTTCTTTAGAGGATGCTTATTGCTGCGGGGCCGATTGTGGCGGCGGCTGATGCTGTTGCTGCATCATTTGCCGGCGCGTTTCATACAGGTCCTGCAACACTTGCTGTGGAGTTTTTTCGGTCGAACCATTGGTGGCGCGCGGAGCCTCCGGACTTGGCGCTGCCTCCGGTGCGGAATTATCGGAACTTGCACTGGCGGGAGCCGCTGCTGTCGCGCTGACGCTGCTGGCCTGTCCTGCCGACTCAGGCACCGATTCGATAACCTGCTTCTGCAGTTCGGTGGCGGCTTCCTGCTGTGCCTGCTGTTGCTGCAGCATTTCCTGGTACGGCTGCATGACCGCCGCCTGCAATGCGGTGCGTGGCTGGACCATTTGCCGCGACGCAACATTCGACGCTGCGCTGGCGGGTGTGCTTCCTTCCGGTCGATCCGATTTCGTTGTGAGAATTACGTGCGCCACGGCGTTCGGATTTGTTTCCGTTCCTACCATCACGTAGTTGTAATGCGAGCCGTTTAACAGCGAGGTCAAAACCTCGCGCGCTGGCGCAGGCCCCAGTTGGCTGACGACTCGTTCGCTGGCGGATTCGGGTATGTCGATCGAAGCGCCTGTTTTCGCGGCGATCGCCCGCAGGATATCGCCCAGGGTCGAGTTCTTTGCCACCACACTCAGCTTGCCATCCGCAAAAATTACCATCGGCGCGGTTGCCGGTCGCTGCTCGGGAGTCAGCGGAAGAACGTCATTGGATGGAGCTGGAGTACTGGGTGCGGTTACCTGCACGCCGTCGCCGGTGACACACGCGATGGGAGATCCTTGCCCGGGCGCTTCTCCAGCCGCAGCGCAAGAACTCCCCTGAGCGGCTGCTAGGGCGGAAGTGATGCAGAAGCACGCGTACAGTGCGAACGATTTAGGGCCCAAATTCATACTTGCCTTCCTGGGAGAGTCGGGCAATCTCTGCGACCGTCGAAGGGGAAACGACGACCTTTGCAGAGCGGGGAGAAAACGATAGTACTATGACCTTCGGCATCATTCAAGCTGAAACGCCGCTTGAAAAAGCCTTCTCGCCTCCGCCCGAAGCACATCTAAATTGCCCGTTTCGAGCAGGTTACAAACAGAAGCACTCGGAGGGCCAAAGTCTCAACGCCAGCCTGCCCTCCCCCTATTCGTCCGGGGTTTCCGCGCCCTTGGGAAGCGCTGGCTCGATGGCTTTCCGTGGGAACATGCCGTCCCGCATGGCCGCTTCATAGACGAAACTGGCCACAATGACCGCCGCCTGCTTCAGATCATCGGCCTGCAACCGGTCGTAAACGTCCATATTTGAATG
>QIAI01000411.1 GCA_003224995.1 Acidobacteriota bacterium | reverse complement strand
GGCCGAGTGATAGGCTCGCGACTCATCTGACTTCTTCCTGGTCGGCAGCGCCAGATCGAACTTATATCGATACACGACCTGTTTCCCGGAAGTCTTCTGCACTTCTAACCACTTCCATGTGGAAAACGCAATGAAATCATCTCCATTGAAATCTTGCAGCGATCGTTTCGCCTCAGCATTCGTTGCCCCGGGATATAACTTCAGGAACTCCGGTGCGCGTGCTCCGAACTCCTTCTCGGCAGCCTCTTTGTACATCGCTGCATTTGGATTCTTGTGCCCATTCAGCTCTGAATCTCCTTCGTCGCGATTCCACCCCGCCAGCAAAGGGACATCATTCTGCTTGCCGTCGGCAAAGATTTTCGGGACCGGCTCAGGAAGAAAATAGCCATCCACAGTTGGCTCGAACTTAAACCTGGACTTACCACCTTTTTTCTTCATTGCAGTTGACAGCAACTTCTCCGACGGCAGGGCCCGCAGAGCTGCCAACGTCTTCACCTTCAGGGTCGCCGTGAACTTCTGATCCTCCTGCTCTCGTTCCGCCAGCATCTTGAAGGGCAAGCCATGGCTGTAGAACGCGGCCCCACTCTCTCCGATTGCCTTCTGGAACAGGCCCTTCGCTAAGGGAGACGCCATCAGCGCGCTTACAGAAAACGATCCCGCACTTTCCCCGAAGATCGTGACGTTTCCCGGATCACCGCCAAAGTCCGCAATATTCCGCTGCACCCAGTCGAGCGCCGCCACCTGATCGAGCAACCCATAGTTGCCGGCCGCCCGGTTGTCCGACTCCGCCGCCAATTCTGCGTGGGTGAAAAACCCAAACACGCCGAGCCGGTAATTCATGGACACCACCAAGACACCGCGTTTGGCCAGATTGCTTCCATCCTGACGTGGCTCCGAGGTCCCGCCCGCGACAAATCCACCGCCATAAATCCACAACATGACCGGCAGCTTCCCTTGCGCATCACTCGGCGCCCACACATTCAGCGTGAGACAGTCTTCGCTCGGTCCGGTATCGCTAAACACCATGTCGTCGTAGACCCGTCCTTGCATGCACCGGGCGCCAAACGATGTTGCCTTACGAACCCCGTCCCATTTGCTGGCCGGCATGGGAGGCTTCCATCGCAATTCGCCAACCGGCGGAGCTGCATAAGGGATGCCAAGAAACGCATTGACTCCATTCTCTCGATTTCCCTCGACCATGCCGAGATCTGTGTGAACCTGCGGTACTGCGGATCGACCCCAAAGTTGCGGCACCATGATGATGAGTGCTGTAAGGATAAGTACCCATTCCGCTTTCTTCATATTCACCCCCAAACAAAAGCCCCGCGGCCTTTTCGCCGCGAGGCTATTCTTGCTCACCACAACTCCGTGGTGGATGCTCCTCCTCACACCACAAAATACTTCGCCGCTGGATGATGCACCACAATCGCCGATGTCGACTGCTCGGGCTCCAACAAGAACCCGGAGGTTAAGCGCACGCCCACATTCTCCTCGGGATGCAACAACGCGAACAATTTCGTCTGATCCTCCAGGTTAGGGCACGCCGGATATCCGAACGAGTACCTCGACCCACGATATTTCTGATGAAACAGATCGCGGACATGAGGGGAATCCTCGCCTGCAATCCCAAGTTCCTGCCGCATCACGCGATGATGGAACTCCGCCAAAGCTTCCGCGGTCTCCACACTCAGCCCATGCAGGTACAGATACTTCGTATATTCTCCCCCCTCAAACAAGCGCTGCGTCTCAACCGAAGCTTTAGACCCAATGGTCACCAACGACAATCCGAGCACATCCATCTTGCCCGCGCTCTTTGGCGCAAAAAAATCCGAAATACAAAGTCGCCGCCCCTCTTTCTGTCGAGGAAACGTAAACCGCAGCAGTTCTTTCCTTGGTGTAGCTTCGTCAGCTTTTGCTTCGTGCCCTTCCCGGTAAAGCTTTTGGCCCACTTCATACACCACCACATCATTCCCGTCACCCTGGGCCGGAAAGTACCCGTAGACCACCTTAGGCTCAAACAATCCGGAAGCTATGACTTCATCTTGCAACGCCTTCTTGATCGGCTTGTACTTCTCCTCCACCAACCGCAGATAGTCTTCCTGCGAAGCCGTTTTCAACTGCCACTGATTCTTAAACAAAGCCGTCTCGTTGATATACCCAAACAACTCCCGCGGATCGTAATCTTTCTTTACCCGCACGCCCCAGAAAGGAGGCTCCGGAATATTGGGAGCATCCTTTACCACCACGCTCCGCTCCGCAAACACCGGCCCCGTCTCTTCATCGACGGCGGCGGCCTTGGCGTACTCCTTCACCGTTTTACCTTCAGAAATCCGCGCTGTCCGCTGTCCATCTTCTGCAATCAAATCCTGCATGATGTGCAGCCCACTGAACGCGTCATCTGCATAAAACACCGCGTTCGAATATTCCCGCCGCAAATCATCTTCCACGTACTTGCGCGTCAAAGCCGCTCCTCCGCAGATCACGGGATACTCCAGCTTCTGCCGCTCCAGATCCTGGATGACGTACTTCATCTCCAAAGTCGATTTCACGAGCAGACCGCTCAGCCCGATTGCATCCGCGCCATGCTCGGAAGCCGCCTTGATAATCGAGTCTCCCGGTTGCTTGATTCCCAGATTGACCACCTTGAATCCATTGTTCGAAAGAATAATGTCGACGAGATTCTTTCCGATGTCGTGCACATCGCCTTTCACAGTCGCGAGCACGATCGTTCCCTTCTGTTGCGATCCCGCCTTCTTCTCCATCTTCGGTTCAAGGTAAGCCACCGCCTGCTTCATCACTCCCGCCGAATCCAGCACGGAAGGCAATTGCATCTTGCGCGCCCCAAACAACTCGCCCACCGTCCGCATTCCGTCCAGCAGAATCGTATTGATGACGTCCAGAGGCGAATATTGTCCGAGCGCCGTATCCAACAACTG
>QIAI01000410.1:2784-3225 GCA_003224995.1 Acidobacteriota bacterium | reverse complement strand
GCACCACGCCAGACGCTCCATGGGAGCGACATCTGCCGGCGATGCCAGCCGGGACTCTGACGAAGTGGAGCATCTCTCCCGCTTACGACGCTCTGGCGCGGAACCTGGAGCAGCCACTCGCGGAGAGCGAATCAATCCCCTGGCAGGAGGTTGAGGCCGAGCCGCCGGGATTTGTCGTGCTGTATCGCTATCGCGACGCACCCCACTTGCATGTGACGTTTGCCGGCGATTTTTCCAAGCGCCTGGAGGCGCAGCCGGGTACAAAAGTTCTGTATGCGCGCACGCGCATCGAATCGGACCGCGACCAGGTGAAGAAACTGGAGATCGGCTATAGCGACGAGGTCAGCGTCTTCCTGAATGGGCAAATCCTGTATCGCGGGCGCAGTGCGCAGAATTTTCGCGACCCCGGATTTTTAGGAATTGTGAATCCGGAAAATGATT
>QIAI01000410.1:0-2750 GCA_003224995.1 Acidobacteriota bacterium | reverse complement strand
TTTGCCGCCTGGCGGATGTGGGGCAGTAAGTGGGGCCGCGAATCGCAGCTGCGAAAAAACTGGGACGCCCGTTCGGACTCTACCTGCATGTAACTACGAAAGTCTGCTTCTTCAATTAGCAGAATAGAAAGCGATCCGGTCGAGCAACACGCAGAAGTGGCCCGTCTGGCCCGCAGTGTCGTTGGCTTTGGAATTCGCGTTGTTCAGCGTTTTCCTCTTCTCTGTAACCATGGTCGGCTCCTTCCCAACACAAAAAAATTCGAGGAAGCCAAAAAAAAGGGTTGCATCTGAAATGGTGTTGTAGTTAACTACAACAGTACTTCGTGGATGCGAGCGCTCGCAACTGAGTCCGCGACGGGAAACGGTGTTTCGACAATGAAGAAGATGAGGAGAAGCCTATGAAATTCCTGCGCTTGATGAGCTCGGTTGCTTTGCTGGTGCTGTCGATTGCGGCGTTCGCGCAGTCGGATGCACAAAAGTCCTTTGACAAAATGAAAACTCTGGCGGGTTCCTGGGAAGGTCGCCTGACCACCCTGCCGCCACAAGCCGAAATGGAAGGGAAGACCATGCAGGTCACGCTACGGGTTACCTCCATGGGGAACGCGCTGCTGCACGAGATGACGGGAGCGGGACGTCCGGATGATCCGATCACCATGGTGTATCTCGATGGCGATCGCTTGCTGCTGACGCATTATTGTGACGCCGGCAACCGGCCCCGGATGGAGGGCAAGCTGAGCGCAGATGGCAAGACGGCCGAATTCGAATTTCTGGACGTTGCCGGAGGCACGCAGTACGGACACATGCTCCATGCTGCGTTCAACCTGATCGACGCCAATCATCACATCGAAGAATGGACTTACATGGGACCAGGAGACAAACCGGTGCGCGCGCATTTCGACTTGCAGCGCACCAAGTGACGGAGATCTTTCGAAAGGGCTAATTGGGACACGGGATGGATCTCGAGTGGAACGACAATCAACCGATCTACCGCCAGCTGCGCGACCGAGTGGTGGCCATGATTCTGGACGGTGTGCTTAAAGAGGGCGATCCGCTGCCCTCGGTGCGCAACGTGGCGGCCGATTATCGGGTGAATCCGCTTACGGTATTGAAGGGATATCAGGAATTAGTAGACGAGCAGTTGGTTGAAAAGAAGCGGGGACTGGGAATGTTCGTGATGACGGGCGCCCGGAGCTTGCTGCTGCAGGGCGAACGGCAGCGCTTTCTTGCGGAGGAATGGCCACGCGTGCAGGCGACCATTCAGCGGCTCGGTTTGACGCCGGAAGAATTGCTGAATGGCAACGCCAAACGACGGTCGTCGAAGACTACGAAGGAGGAACGCTGAGCCATGGCATGCATAGAAGCGCGCGGCTTGCGCAAGACGTTCAAGAGTACGGTCGCGCTGGATGAGGTGGATATGCGGGTGGAAGAGGGCCGGATCCTGGGGCTCATCGGCCCAAACGGGGCGGGGAAGACGACGGCGCTCAATGCGATTCTTGGGCTCACGCCGTATCAGGGGGAACTGAAGGTGCTGGGACGGGATCCATGGAGCGCGCGCGATCAGCTTATGCGTGACGTGTGCTTCATCGCCGATGTTGCGGTGCTGCCACGATGGATACGGGTTGCGCAGGCGCTCGAATACGTGGAGGGCGTGCACCCGCGATTCGATCGGGCGAAGGCAGAAAATTTCCTGGCGAAGACGACTATCAAGAGCAGCAGCCGGGTGAGGGAGTTGTCGAAGGGGATGGTGACCCAGCTTCACCTGGCGCTGGTGATGGCGATCGACGCCAGGCTGCTCGTCCTGGATGAGCCGACGCTTGGACTCGACATTTTGTATCGCAAGCAGTTCTACGATTCTCTGCTGAATGATTACTACGATCGCAGCCGTACCATGGTGGTGACGACTCACCAGGTGGAAGAGGTGCAACACGTACTCACCGACCTGATGTTTATCAACCGAGGTCGTATTGTGCTGGCCTGCAGCATGGAAGAAATTGAAGCGCGGTATGTCGAAGTGCTGGTGAATCCCGAGCAACTAGCAGCAGCGCGCGGGCTGAAGCCGATGCATGAGCGGCAGGCGTTCGGACGCAGCATGCTGTTGTTCCACGGAGTCGATCGTCAACAGCTGGCCGGATTTGGCGAAGTGCGTACTCCCAGCATCGCGGACTTGTTCGTGGCGGTAATGGGGCAAAACGTGGCGGGTGCCAAAGGAGTTGCCTGATGAACACCCAATCGAACGCGGTGTCCGGCGTCGATGCGCAAACAGTGGTGCCGGAAGCCATGGCCGCGACCCGGCCGCTGTATTGGTCGGTGCGGCGGGAATTGTGGGAGAACCGGTCGATCTATATCGCACCGCTGGCCGCAGGCGGTCTTGTGCTGTTCGGTTTCCTGATTGCCACAATGGGCCGCGCGATGGCGACACGGGATATGGCGAAGCGGGCGGCAGTGTTGAGCGAGCCGTACACCTTCGCGGCGGGGCTGATCATGGCGGCTGCCGTTTTGGTCGGGATCTTTTATTGTCTTGACGCGCTGCACGGGGAACGTCGCGATCGCAGTATTTTGTTCTGGAAATCGCTGCCGGTCTCCGATCTTACAATCGTGCTCGCAAAGGCGAGCATTCCGCTGGTGGTGTTGCCGCTGCTTACGATTGCCATCATCGTGGTAACCCAGTTCGTGATGGCAGCGCTGAGCAGCCTGGTGCTACTGGGGAGCGGACTGAGTGTCGCGACGCTGTGGACGCAACTGGTCGAGTC
>QIAI01000409.1 GCA_003224995.1 Acidobacteriota bacterium | reverse complement strand
TGTTGTGGAATGCGCCCGCTCTGCTCGCCTTCCAAGGCCCTTCCATCCCTCAGCCGGACCCCGCAGTGAAGCGGGTGCTGGTTATGTTCAAGTGTCATTTCGACGCCGGCTTTGTGGATACCCAGACGGCCGTGGTCGCGCGATACTTCACGGAATATTTTCCACGCGCGATAGACCTCGCCAGCCAATTGCGACAGTCGGCAAACTATCGCTACGTGTGGACCACGGGATCATGGCTCCTATAGGAATACCTGGAGCAGGCAACGCGGGAGCAACGAGCGCGAATGGAGAAGGCAATCTCCGCCGGCGACATCGCCTGGCATGCTCTTCCATTCACCTGGCAGACCGAGTTGATGGACGAATCGATGATTTCCGGGAGTATTGGCCTATCCCAAACGCTTGACCGGCGCTTTGGTCGAACCACGACCGGAGCCAAGATGACGGATGTGCCCGGCCACACCCGCGGATTGATCGTCCCGTTGGCGGCGCAAGGCGTGAAGTTTCTGGATATTGGCGTGAACGATGCGAGCACGCCGGCGGAAGTTCCGCCACTATTTCTCTGGAAGGATCCGGGCGGCCCGAGCCTTGTGGTTATGTATCACCACGGCTACGGCGGCGTTGTACACGTCCCGGACTCCGACGTGGCGATCGCCATGGTCGTGCGGGACGACAATGCCGGCCCTCACACCCTGGCCGAGATACAAGAGACCTACGCTACCCTGAGTGGTCGTTTTCCGAACGCGAAAATTGTACCTACGAACCTGACCGAGATTGCGAACGCGGTCGAACCTCACCGCGGATCGCTGCCGGTACTGACAAGCGAAATCGGGGACACGTGGATCCACGGGATCGCGAGCGATCCCGTGAAAGTTGCCAGATATCGCGCGGTCGCGCGTCTCCGCCAGGAGTGGCTCGCCCAAGGAAAGTTTGCTGCCGGCGATGCGACGGACGTTGCTCTACTCCGGCACCTGCTTTTGGAAGTGGAGCACACTTGGGGTACGGATACCAAGACCTGGCTCGATTTCGATCATTACACTCCGGCCGATCTGGCCCCGATGCTCAACACCAAGAACTACAAGGTCGTGCAGTTTAGCTGGCAGGAAAAACGTCAGGACCTCTTCGCCGGAATCGCCACGCTTCCGGTTCCGTTGCGCGAACAAGCACAGACCGCGATACGTGAGCTTGAAGCAGCCCCACCAAAGTTGGCGCACCCGAGGGCTTACCCGGCTGGAAGGGAAATTGAGACCGCGCATTTTGTCGTAAGCGTCGATCCGAAAACCGGCGCCATCCGGCGGTTGCTTAGCAAGAAATCCAAACGGGAGTGGGCGTCCAACGATCATCCGCTGGCTCTTTTTTCCTATCAGACTTTGTCGCAACAAGACTATTCGCGCTTCTTTGATAACTATGTTGTCAGCGATGAAGATTGGGCTAAGAAAGATTTCGGAAAGCCCAACATCGAGCGTTTCGGGGCCAAGAGCGAGGAGTGGATTCCCTCCGTCGCGGAGTTGCAGGAGGACGAAGATGACGGTGGGCATCACCTGCTGGCGCGTCTGGAGTGCAACGATTCGGAGGCGCAGCGCAGCGGGCGAGCATCGTTTCCACAGAAGGTGTTTGTGGAAATGATGCTGCCGAAAGCGGAGCCGGTGATCCACTTGAATGTTTCGTGGTTTCAAAAACCGCCAACCCGACTTCCCGAGGCTCTCTGGCTAAGTTTTCATCCGATTGCCTCCGACCCCGCCGGGTGGATACTGGAGAAGTCAGGCCGGCCGATATCGCCTACAGAAGTGGTCGTTTCCGGCAACCGTCACATGCACGCGCTCTCGAAAGGATTCGGTTACAAGGATGATAAAGGAAGTCTTTCGATCGAGACGCTGGATGCACCGCTCGTGACCTTGGGAACGAAATCCCCTTTGTGCTTTTCCAAGCGCCAGCCTGACCTATCCGCCGGGATTCACTGCAATCTCTTTAATAACGCCTGGGGAACCAACTACATCATGTGGAGCGGTGAGGCTATGCGATTCCGTTTCCTGCTTCGCGCCTAAGTGAGTAAGCGAAAGAATTAACCATAGGACGACGGCCGGAGTGTCGGCCCTACGCTGAACCGATTCGATATCGAGGAGCCAGTGAATAAGCGCCCCAACTCTCTTCGGTGGTTGTGTGCCCTGGTTCTGATCGCGTGTACGACTCCGGCACGTGTGAGCGCAAAGCCACGCACACAAAAGCACCGAACCGTCGTCGTAATCAGTCTTGACGGATTTCCGGCATACGCGCTGGAAGATCCCAGGCTTCCAATTCCAACTCTGCGCAAGCTGGCGAGGGAGGGTGCGGTGGCTTCATCGATGCGGCCAGTAAATCCCACGGTAACCTGGCCCAACCACACCGCCATCGTAACCGGTGTCGCGCCATCAGATCATCACGTCCTCTATAACGGTTTGCTGGTACGTGGCGACGGAGGCGTCAAACCCTCGATTGAACCCTGGCGAGACAAAGAAGAGATGGTTCACGCTCAGACCGTTTATGACGCGGCTTATGCTGCTGGCCTCACGACCGCGCAAGTTGACTGGGTTGCAATCTACAAGGCCAAGACGATTACGTGGCAGTTCCCGGAGTTGCCCGATCCGAATGGCGGGATCGAGCGCGAATTGATCTCAGCTGGGACGGTTACTCCGGAGCAGTTGCGAACGTTCGAAGCCAGCAGCCAAGCCTGGCAAGATGAAATCTGGACCGCAGCAGCGGAAGATATTCTGGAGAAGCACAAACCAAATCTTCTTACCAGTACGGTCCGATGACCTCCGCAAGCCTCACGGCCATGGCGTTTCTGGATGCTAAGGTGAAGCAAATTGTGGACGTGCTGCAACGCACTGGCCTGGAAAAGAATGCAACACTGATCATCGTTTCGGATCACGGTTTCCGAACATATAAATATAAGATCGAAGCCAATGTCCTTCTGCGTGAGAAGGGATTGTTGAGCGCGGGCGGCGTACAGCCGGTGAGCGATGTTTGGGTTATGCCCGAGGGAGGCACCGCCATGGTTTACGTGACAAATTCCGCTCGGAAAGACGAATTGGTTCCCGAACTACGCCGTATGTTTAGCTCTGCGGAAGGGATCGAAGGAGTGTACGGCGTCGAAGATTTCGCGAAACTTGGATTGCCGACGCCGCCTGAGACCAACCAGGCGCCCGATCTTGTGCTGGCCGCGAAGCCCGATTACATGTTCGGCAACGAGTCGGAAGGAGCCTTCATCACGCACACGCCTGCCGCGGGTACGCATGGTTACCTGAACACGGATCCGCAGATGCAGGCAATCTTTATCGCGTGGGGCGCAGGCGTTCCGAAGGGAATCCGTTTAGGGGAGATTTCCAATCTCGATGTTGCCCCAACACTGGCTGCGCTGTTGGGAATTGAGATGAAAGGCGTGAAAGGGCACGCCCTTAAAGGGATCGGGAAAGACATCGGCACGCCATGATTGGTTGCGATTGAGCTATGTGGGCTCGCGCCCAGGGGAGTGGCCGCACAGTCGGCGATAGTCGTTGAACCCAATCACGGAGAAGAAAAACGCTGCTCCGACGCAGCACTCCGCAGGATAGCCGTTGCCATCGAGCGATTTCTTTGCTCTCCGAAACGTCCTGGCTTTATCAGGGATTTCGAAAGTGCTATTTCGAAGCGGCGGCAGCACGTTCGACTGCGCGCAACATCGCATCGAGATCACTTCGCGAGAGATAGTGTCCCGCAAGCACGACGGCATTGATCTTCTGAGTGTTATGGATGTCATCGAGTGGATTGGCATCCAGCAACACGAGATCAGCGATTTTGCCCTTCTCTACCGTACCGAAGTCCGCCTGCCTCCCAAAGAATTTCGCCGGGTTTGCGGTGGCTGTCTGCAGTGACTCGAGTGGCGTCAATCCAGCTTTCACAAAAAAGATTAACTCCTCGTGCAGGCTGAAGCCGGGAAAGACGTGCACGCCGGCAGCGGTGTCCGTGCCTGCGAGGAACGGAACTCCCGCCTTATGCATTTTGCCGGTCATCTCGAGTTCCATCTGGGTGAATCGTTCCCGCACCGGGGCGGGGTCAGTGTCCATGTCTTTCAGAATGTCTTTGGTAAACATCGGCCATGTGCGATCTTTCCATGCCGCGGGAGCGTACTTGGTGAGGGGATCATGGCTGAAGTCACTCTCAATCAGCGCTGTGGCGCGGGCTTCATCGAAGGTGGCAACGAACTTTCCCGGCCCTTTCGGCCCCTTCATCAATTCATCTTCAATGGTTGAGCAGCCCTCAAAAACTCCGGTGAAGTGCTCGATACTCTTCTGGCCGGCATCGGAGGCTTCCGTCGCGCGCACGGCATCGGGGACATGCCCGACAAAAGGGATGCCCAGTTTCTTGGCCTCGTCGGCGGCGGCGAAGTAGCCATCGCGAGGAATCAACGATTGAATCTTGATGAAGTCCACTCCTCGCTGCTTGAGGTCGTCCACAGTCTTGCGCGCGTCGGCGGCATTTTTTATGGGCGCGGAACTGGGAAAACGCGGCACCGGACCGTCGAGCATTGGGCCCGCGATCACCATCCGGGGTCCGAGAAGCTTGCCAGCGTCGATCTGGGCGCGCCAGACTTTGAGAGGCTCGAGATCGCCGCCCATGTCGCGCACGCCCGTCACTCCATTGGCCACGAAGAGAGGCAGGATGATGTTCTCATCTTTGGATAGCCAGTCTCCGAAAATCGTGTGCACGTGCATGTCCCAGAGGCCGGGGATGAGATATTTCCGGTGTCCATCGATGACGCGGCCGCTCTTGGGCTCTAGCTTGGCAGCCGGCGCAATCTCAACGATTCTCTCTCCCTGGATGGTGACGTTCATGTCTTGCTGCAAGGGCTTGCCCGTGACATCCACGATGGCGACATGGGTCAAGACGAGCGTAGGCTCGGCGGCGTGAGCGAGGGCAGATATCAGAAATGTCAGGAAGGCGAGGATCGTCTTGGTAAACACGAACGTGGGCACGTTCCGACAGGAAGCTTTGTCATTTGGCGAGTTGAGCTCGT
>QIAI01000408.1 GCA_003224995.1 Acidobacteriota bacterium | reverse complement strand
AGGAAGAACTCATGCGGATAGCACAATCGGCGCCAGACGCAGCGGTCTTGGTGGACGAAGCTTACTTTGAATTCCATGGCAGAACAGTTTCTGGGGGTTGGCATCAATTCCCCAATTTATTCGTCGCCCGAACGTTTTCGAAAGCTTACGGCCTGGCTGGTCTACGTGCCGGAGTGCTCCTGGGCAACGCACAGCAGATGAGTGCCGTGCGCAAGGTTGCCTCTCCGTACAACGTGAACAGCGTCGCGCTGGCCTGCCTGCCGGAAGCGCTCGCCGACGCCGCCTACGTCAACGGTTACGTTTCGGAAGTATGCGAGGGACGCGAGCGACTCCAATGTGAGCTGCAAAAACTGGGTATCCCTTTTTGGCCGAGCCGGGCGAACTTTGTCTTGCTGCGTATGGGTGAGGCGAATCACGCATTCATCGGCGCCATGCGCGAGCACGGCATTTTAGTGCGCGACCGTTCCCACGATCCCGGTTGCGAGGGTTGCGTCCGTATTACGCTCGGGTCGCGAGAGCAGACGGAACAGTTGCTGACCGTGCTACGGGAAGTTTTGTCGGAAATCGGCGTGCTCCGGCAGGAGGTGCGGCCATGAGAAAGGCGCGTATCCATCGCCCGACGAAGGAAACAGACATTACAGCAGCCTTGAACATCGATGGCCACGGAAAATACCAGGTTTCCACCGGCATTCGTTTTTTCGATCACATGCTTGAGTTGTTCGCCCATCACGGCGGGTTCGACCTCAATTTGAAAGCGCGCGGAGATCTGGATGTCGATCAGCACCACACCGTGGAGGATGTCGGCATTGTGCTTGGTCAGGCATTCGACAAAGCCTTAGGCAATAAAAAAGGAATTCTGCGAGCTGGATACTTTTTGATGCCCATGGATGAGACGCTTGGACTCGCTGCCGTCGATTTTTGCGGACGAACCTCCATTGCAGTGGATACCAAGGTACGCGCCCGCCTGGTGGGCGATCTGCAAGCCGAACTGGTGCACGACTTTTTCGAAGGCTTCGCTCGCGGAGCCCGCGCCAACGTGCACACCCGTGTCCTCTATGGCCGTTCCAATCATCACAAAATCGAATCCTTGTTCAAAGCCTTCGCGCGCGCCGTACGCGCGGCATGCTGGCAAGATCCCCGAATGGCCGACTTCATACCAAGCACCAAGGGTGTGCTATGACGATCGCGATTGTCGACTACGGCGCCGGAAATCTGACCTCGGTGAAGAAGGCGCTGGACTCTTTAGGCTCGAGGGCGATCATAACCTCTGATGCGGAACAGATTTCAGGCGCGGATAAATTGATCGTGCCCGGGGTGGGGCATTTCGCCGCAACTGCAGCCTTGCAGCGCAACGGGATGCTCGCCGCGATCCAAGCTGCCATCCGTCATGAAACACCGCTCCTGGGAATTTGCCTGGGGATGCAATGGCTGTGCGCGGCGAGCACCGAAGCCCCGGAATTGGCTGGTTTGAACATTTTTGCTGCAGACTGCACGCACTTCCCTTCCCAAGTAAAAGCACCGCACGTGGGCTGGAATGACTTGGAGGTGATTCGCGAATCAGGTCTCCTGACCGGCCTTCCACAACGGTCATTCGTCTACTTCGCCCACTCCTATCGCGTGCCGCTCATCGAGCACACCGTTGCCAGCTGTGAATACGGCGGAGTCTTTTCAGCCGTGGTCGAACAAGGACGTATTTTTGGAGTTCAGTTCCACCCGGAAAAGTCGGGCACTGTCGGAAAGAAGATTCTGGAGAATTTCTGCGAGCTGCCATGCTGACCAAGCGGATCATCGCCTGTCTCGATGTCACGGGTGGACGTGTGGTGAAAGGCGTTCAATTCCTTAATCTGCGAGATGCGGGAGACCCCGCCGACTTGGCCGAAGCCCACAGCGCAGCGGGAGCGGATGAGATCGTCCTGCTGGACATATCGGCCACGGCCGAACAGCGCGCCACGCTGCTTGAGACGGTGAGGCGAGCGGCGCGAAGATTGTTCATCCCCTTTACGGTAGGTGGCGGGATTCGTTCTCTAGCGGATGCCTCGGCCGTCTTCGATGCCGGTGCCGACAAAGTGAGCATCAATTCGGCGGCTCTCTGCGATCCAACTCTGATTACCTGCATCGCCGAACGGTTCGGCTCTCAAGCAGTAATCGTCGCCATCGATGCCAAAAGCGCCGGCAACCAACACTATCAGGCCTTCGCGCGTGGTGGACGCACTCCCACCGGGCGTGATGCCTGTCTGTGGGCGCAGGAAGCTGAATCGCGTGGCGCTGGCGAAATCTTATTAACGTCGATGGATCGCGACGGCACCGGCGTTGGTTTCGACTGCGTACTGACGCGTTCCGTATCCGACGCAGTCCGCATTCCGGTGATCGCGTCAGGCGGTGCCGGAGGTGCGGAGCATTTCGTAAATGTCTTTCGCGATGGCCATGCCGACGCCGCGCTGGCGGCTTCCATTCTGCACTACGGAACCACGGCGCTCGCCGAATTGAAACAAACGCTCTCCACTGCAGGCATTTCCGTGAGGTGGCCATGCTGATTCCTTCCATCGATCTCATGGACGGCAAGATCGTGCAACTGGTGCAAGGCCAAAGGAAGGCGCTGGAGTTCGACGATTTCGAGGAATGGATCGTCCGCTTTGCCTCCTATCCCCTGGTGCAGCTGATCGATCTCAATGCTGCCCTCCGCAATGGCAACAATCGCGCCCTGCTCGACCGCTTCACTACGCGACTGGTATGCCAGGTCGGCGGCGGCATCCGCTCTCTCCAAGACGCAACCGATGTACTCGCTCGCGGAGCCAAGCGGATCATTCTGGGTTCGGTTTTAATCAAAGACAATGCAATTGACCTCACGACGGCTGAAGAATTCGCGGAACACTTCGGTTCTGAGCGCCTGACGTTTGCGGTCGATTCCAAAGCTGGACAGGTAGCTATCCAAGGCTGGCGCGAAACGACCAGCATTTCTC
>QIAI01000407.1 GCA_003224995.1 Acidobacteriota bacterium | reverse complement strand
GAAAAGGCTCGACGCACCTCGGTCTGCAGAGAGTGGTAGGTCGAGTAATCGTGGCTGTCGAGAACTACGAACCCTCCCGGGCTGCCCGGGAAGTTTCCAGCAAATTGGGGATAAGAATAAAAGAAGGTGTCACCCAATCCGGCAGCAGCATCGACCTGTGCGACCGCGAGTTTCGCAGCCATCCCGGCCACGCGCCCGTTGGCGAAATCGGTGTGGTAAGGGTTGTCCCCGTTTGGATCGGCGAGCCACTGGGAACCTGTTTGTCCGGAGGGCACCGTACCGACGGCTTGCATCAACTGGTCCATTAACGGGCTATCTTGCCCATTTCTGACTGCGTTGAAGGCATTGAGAAACCCGTTGCTCCGAATTTTAGCTTGATTTGCATCGTAAGCGCCGTACAGGTGGACACCTTTACGGCCGAGATAGTTCATCTCCAAAACGAAGCTCATCGGCAGTTCGTGCTGGAACCCGAGGCTCCACATGTAGGTTTGTGGCGGCCGCCAATTTGGGTCGACCACCGTGATGGAGTTGTTGCTGAAAGGCACGGGCTGACGCAGGGCGGTGGGACTGCTGCCCGGTCCACTGATGTAGGAATTGAGGATTGAGCTCAGGTTGGAGGGTGTAAGTTGACTGAGGCGCCCACCCCCAGCGCCAAAGGTAGTGTCGGTGACTTGCGTTGTCAGGCCGGGCATGCCTTGGAATACCGCCGATGACAAGCTGAAGGTGTTGATGCGGTCATAGGCGATGCGAAAGTTGCCGCGAATGGATGTCTTGCCGTTGCTGTGGGGATCCCAGGCAAATCCAATGGAAGGGCCGAAATCCTTATAGGAGTCTCGATACAGTTGACCCGGGACCCAGGCGAGTGAGTCGCTGGCATTGCCCCAGCCCAGCGGCGGATTGGGCCGGAGCATGTTGGCCGCGTTGGTCACGCGCGGCGACAGTTTAATTTCCCAGCGCAGCCCCAAATCCAGAACGAGATTGGGTCGTATTCTCCACGAGTCCTGACCATAGAAATCGTATTCGGGCATGCGGAAGTCGGCATGGAGCAGCGCGCCAGGGGGAGCCCAGGTGTTGGGATTTTGTGCCACCAGTCCCTGCTGGATCGATCCCACATTGCCGAGCAGGTCATTGATAAATCCTGCAGCGTTGGGAAGATCGTTGGCCTGATCGATGTTGAGATGGCTCTGATCGTAGTTGTAGGCGGCCGGGTCCGGGTTGTTCACGTTGGGATCAAAGTTCACCGCCAAAGCGGCATTGAGAGCGCCAATGCTTCCCCGTTGATCGATGTGTCGCTGATAACGGAAGTTGATTCCCCACTTGAAAGCATGCGCGCCCTTTAAGTAGGTCATGTTGTCGGCAAGTTGATAGGTGGTGAGAAAGCGCGCATTGCCCACGTAATTTTGCAAGGGGACTTGCATGCAGGCTATCCCGTTCACGCACAGCGGATTCAGAAGGAAATTGAAGAAGGGGTTGCTTTGAAATTTTGTATCTGGGTTGGCGAAGTTGAATCCGAAGCGGTTTACGCCCACTACCAATTCATTCAAGGTTCTTGGACTGACTACCCAACGCCAGGCAACCGCCAAGTTCTTTGGGGTTCGGAAGGTATCGACGACGTTGGGAAACCCAGGGAAGATCGGTAATCCCAGATTGGCCGTGTCTCCGAACGTGTTCTGGTGTCCTGCGGACCAGCGAACAAACGCGCTGTGATTCTGGTTGAAGGTGTGATCGACACGGACGGTGTAATCCAGCTGCTTCTCGTGCTCGGCTGCGAGCCAACTGAATCCGGCAACGTTGAGGCCATCGCACCGACTGCATGCTGGCATCGAGTCTTAATGCGAAGGGATCGTTGGCGGCGACGTTGTAACTGTCGACTGCGACTCCGGAAAGGGGTTGGCCAGCAGAATCGACCGTCGCGTTCAAGCTGCCGGCAGCGGTGTTGTTACATGCGCCCGCGTAAGCAGCTTGTTGGCAGATCGGCGAATTCTGATCAATAAATCGCAGAATCCCCTGCCGTGCCTGATCGGTATAGACGGGGTTGGAGTTGATTTCAGTCAGAGTGGTGCGCAGCCATTGAAAGTTCACGAAGAAGAAGGTTCTATTCTTGATAATGGGACCACCGAAGCTGAATCCGGGGATCTGTTGAATGAATTGCGGCCTCGAGAGTCCCTGTTCAATGTTTGCCGGATCATTCGCGTTGAAGCCGGGCGTCTGATAGAAGAAGTAAGCGGAACCGTGAAAGTTGTTCGTGCCTGACTTGGTCACCATTTCGACCTGGGCTCCGCTGTTGCGACCGTATTCCGACGTGAAGTTGCTGGTCACGACGCGGAATTCGGAAAGCATGTCGGGATTGGTGCCCAAGGGCGAGAAGTTGGAGCCACCGGCACTGGTCTCATTGATATCGATTCCATCCAACATGTAATTCCATGCGCGGTCGCGCGAGCCGTTCACGTGCACTCCGCCACCTGCCACATTCGGGCCACCCTGGTTGAATCCGCCTGAATCGACCACGCCAGGTTCCAATTCGACCAGCGCCAGCGTATTGCGTCCGCGAGTGGTCACAATGGGCAAGGAGTTGAGGGCCGCATTATCGACCAGGTTGCCGATGTTGCCCGAGGTGGCGGTTTGCACCAGTTCTGCGGCGCCCCGCACCTCGACCATCTCGTTAATCGCCCCCACGGTAAGGGTGATATTGACCTCGGTAGGCTGTCCGATGGTCACCACGTTGCCCTTGTAGCTCGCGGTCTTGAAACCGCTCCCCGTGACTTTGACGGTATAGACGCCCGGCTTCACGGCGTCGAAGACATAGGTCCCGGCGGTAGACGTCGTTGTCACAAACGGTACCCCGGTGGCCTCTTCGGTCAGCGTTACTTGAGCTTTGGAGATGAGCGCACCACTACTGTCCTTCACAACGCCGGTTACGCGCGATGTAGTCTGGCCGAAGACGATCATGCTCGCGAGCAGGACCCAGAAGAGAAAGCTCATTCTCCCCATCGTTTTACTTTTCATCGCATTTCTCCTGTCACATTGATCGAAATCGGATTCAGGGTGCACACCTCTATAAACCCGGGTGAAACAGTGTGTCAAGACATTTTGTGCATATCGCTACATTTGTTTCACCTGAAATGGAAGCTGGAGTGTTGGCGTTCCTACTGCGTCGGCTTTGGGCGTGGAAAGAAGACTGCAGCAATTGCAGCGACACGGTTGCCCCTCGATGATAGCGTGTACTGAAGATCATGCAACGTTTGTTGAATCACGAAGAGTCCCGGGCCAGTTCCGAAGGCGGGAATCGGGGCAAGATTATACGGGATACCAGCGAAAGCCGTGTCTCTGCTCCTGGTCGACTTTCTTCAGCAGGGCGAGGGTACGCGAGCGGCGGTAATGGGCGCAGATGGTGAACAGCACGTGGATAAAGCTGATGGGGGCAGCATAGGAATTGCTGAAGGGAGCTTCCACCGAAGTCAGAAAGCATTCGTCGGCGAAACGGGCGAGCGGCGAAACAAACGTATCGGTGATGCCAACGGTATAAGCGCCATTCGCTCGAGCTTGCTGCACTCCTTCGACGGTTTGGCGAAGGCAGCGGCGGAAGCTGAGTGCAATGACAAGGTCCGATTTGCCCAAACCGCGCGTCACGTGGATGGTCTTGCCAGGAGTGACGGCGGGTACCACGGGAAGCCCGAGAAGGGTCAGCTTATAGTCCAGAAAATCGACCAACCCGATCGCCATGTCCCCGCCCAGCAATACAATACGCCTGGCTTCGTAGACTCGCTCCGCCACTGCCGCGACTCGGTTCATGTCCAGAGTATTGCGCAGCGAATGCAGGTTGTGCAGGTCCTCCTCGAGTGCCTTGCGCCCATGCGACGCCAAACTCGATTCGTTGGGCGAGGAAGCCTGCATGCCTTCCAGCGAGGTTGCGCTGGCAATGGAAAGCTCGTGCAAGTAAGCCTTGAATTGGGGATAACTACCGAAACCCATTCCTCGAGCAATGCGCAAGACGGTTGCGGGATCCGTCTTCAAACGTTGCGCCATGAGACGAATGCTCATCAGCACGAATTCTCGCGGATGCTCCTGCACCGGCCGGATGATTTCTTGCCTGGTCTTATTCAGTTGAGCGATGCGGTCGGCGAAACTCAACGCATCCCGCCCCCCGTTTTGCGCTACGTTCCGCTTCTTCATGGCGCCTCCCGTCGTAGAGATGGCACGAGTCACTTGTCCCATATTACTTGGAAAATATCAATGCGGAACAAATGTAGCAGATTAGGGTGCAAGTGTAACAAATGTGACACTAAAGAAGCTAAATCATGGCGCAGTCAGAGCGTGGAGGCACCAGGCAGACTTTAGAGGATATTGCATTTCGAGCAGTGTTCGTCGCATCTACTAAAACCACTGTGCGATGCTACGACGGCATCACCAAATTTAAAGAGGATCTCCTGGCGGTCTTTGGCTGAACCCTGGCGTCGAACGATTGCGTGGAGTTCTCCGGCATCGTTGCGGACAACCTCGGCGCTCGGACGAGCCGCGCTGAATGTCGCCGCACCCGCAGGAGCACATGTCATCGCCACTCGCAATCGCGAGCGCTTAGCCAAGTTGGAGTCATTGGGAGCAAGCCGCGACGAACTCCATCGCGTCTTCGGA
>QIAI01000406.1 GCA_003224995.1 Acidobacteriota bacterium | reverse complement strand
TTGGGCTGTTGTGCATCGATGCAGCAAACGCTGTGAAGAACCGTTTCCGACGCAATGCCGAACACCTTGACGTCCAAGGCAAGCTTTAGCGGTCAACTAAAGGGCCGCGTAGCCGTCTCACCGGAACGAGCAGCGGAGTCGGCCGCGCCATCGCGTAGCGATTGCTGAACACTCTGGCTTGCCCTTCGGAATGATCATGGATGCGGCAGAGGTGTTGCGGGAAGATGGTTTGCTTGCTCCTGTTGCCGAGCTGGGTACAAATGGAAGCGTTGACGCCGCGGGTAACCACCGGGCATTTCCGTCATGAGCTCCGCATGTAAAGATTGAGTTGAAGCAGGCACCTCTGAATGCCAGTAATCCCCAAGCGGACAACTTTAACAATTCTCCTTCTGCGTACTTAATTGTCACCTGCAAGAACCGGACTTTGAGAGGAACGATATGAGAGTACTTCTAACTGGTCACAAAGGATATATAGGTGCCGTTGCAGTGCCTCTTCTGCGTTCTGCTGGGCATGCAGTGGTTGGTCTGGATACGGATCTTTTCGCGGGCTGCGACTTCGGAACTGCTCTCGACGAAGTCAAAGACTTGCGTAAGGACATCCGTGATCTGACAAAACAAGATCTCGAGGGCTTTGATGCTGTAGTGCACCTAGCTGCGCTTTCAAACGATCCCCTTGGCAACTTGAATCCCGGTCTGACTTTTGACATCAATCACAAAGCATCAGTTTGTCTGGCTGAACTAGCAAAGGCAGCCGGAGTGAAGCGGTTCGTTTTTTCATCCTCTTGCAGTACCTATGGAGCAGGAGGAGATGCGTTCCGTGATGAGAATGCAGAGCTTAACCCGGTTACCCCCTACGGTGAGTCGAAAGTCCTGGTAGAACGTGATATCGCGCGGCTGGCCGACGGGCAATTTACTCCCACTTACATACGTAATGCAACTGCATATGGCGTTTCTCCCCGGCTAAGGCTCGACATTGTTCTGAACGATTTCGTTGCATCGGCTTATACAACAGGCCGAGTGTTTATAAAAAGTGACGGCACACCCTGGCGTCCAATTGTCCACATTCGCGACATTGTCGCTGCGATTATTGCTGTGCTTGACGCCCCGCACGAGGCAGTTCACAACGAGACATTCAATATTGGTCGAACGGAAGAGAACTATCGCATTCGCGAACTTGCCGACATCGTGGCGGAGGTCGTTCCCGGATGCCATGTAGAGTACGCTCCTGACGGCGGTCCGGATAAACGCTGTTACCGTGTGAACTGCGACAAAATCCGCCGGGTACTGCCCGGGTTCCGTCCACAATGGACCGCTCGCAAGGGCGCCCAGGAACTTTATCAGGCGTATCGCGCTGCAGGACTGACGGCGGAAGACCTGGAACAAGCCCACTATCTTCGCATCAGCCATATTCAGCGTCTTCTCCGAGGCGGGCAGTTGGATCCATCCTTGCGCTGGATCGAGAAGCACGTAGAGGCACCAGTCGTTGCCTGAATCCCTGAATAAAAGGAATGGACAGACTATGGCCACAATGACACTCCCCTCAGAAGTACAACAACAATGGGCAATGGGACGATGCCGTTTCTGCGGAACTGAACTGCAGCGAACGTTCATTGACTTGGGGCTGTCTCCACTCTGCGAAACTTATCCGGCGGCAGCCGATTTTCATCGTGGTGAGATCTATTACCCCCTCCATGTCTACCTCTGCGAGCAGTGCTTGCTTGTCCAACTCGAAGAGTACGAGAGCGCAGAGAACATTTTCAGCGACTACGCGTATTTCTCGTCGTATTCCGATTCGTGGCTCAAGCACTCAGAGAACTACTGCAATAAGATGACGAGCCGCTTCGGCTTGAATGAGAAAAGTTTCGCCGTTGAAGTGGCGAGTAACGATGGCTACCTGTTGCAGTACTTTGTGCGGCAGGGGGTACCCGTGTTGGGAATTGAGCCGGCAGCGAATGTCGCCAAGGTGGCGGTGGCACAAGGTATTCCCACCCTGGAGCGGTTCTTCGGCACACAACTTGCAAAAGAACTGGTGGCGGAAGGCCGCCGCGCAGACTTGGTTCTGGGCAACAACGTGTTGGCGCAGGTGCCGGACCTAAATGATTTTGTGGAGGGCCTAAAAATATTGCTGAAGACAGGTGGCGTGCTGACGCTGGAATTTCCTCATTTATTAAAGCTGATACAACTCAACGAGTTCGACACGATTTATCACGAACATTTCTCCTATTTCTCACTGTTCACCACACTCCGCATTATGGAAGCGCACGGGTTGAAGGTGTTCGACGTGGAAGAATTGAAGTCGCACGGTGGTTCGCTACGTGTTTACGCGTGTCGGGCGGACTGTAACGCACACCCATTGCAGTCCGGCGTCGCCAAAGTACTGGCGGACGAGGAGCATGCTGGCTTGGACTCACCTGAAGGATACGGACATTTCGCGCAGCAGGTGAGAGAGACTAAGCTCGCGCTGCTGGAGTTTCTGCTGACAGCGGCAAAGGAAGGCAAGTCGGTGGCGGGCTATGGAGCTCCGGGGAAGAGCGCTACGCTTCTGAATTACTGCGGCATCGGCAAAGACTCAATTGAATACACGGTGGATCGTAGTCCGTATAAGCAGGGCCGATTTCTACCGGGTAGTCATATCCCAATCTACCATCCGGACCGTATCCGGGAGACTCAGCCTGACTATGTAGTGATCCTTCCCTGGAACCTGAAGGACGAAGTTATGGATCAGATGCAGTTCATCCGAGAATGGGGCGGCCGATTTGTTGTTCCCATTCCGAAAGTAACCGTTTATTGAACTCAAGTAGCGGAGGCAAGTCATGAAAGTGGTCTTGTTTTGCGGCGGGATGGGTATGCGGATGAGAGGGTACTCCGACGACGTGCCCAAGCCCATGGTGCACATCGGGACGCGACCAATTCTGTGGCACTTAATGAAA
>QIAI01000405.1:7386-10236 GCA_003224995.1 Acidobacteriota bacterium | reverse complement strand
AATGCGCCGGATCATCTCGTCGTAACGTCCCGAGCGCATCAGGGCGTTTTCCAGCGTGCCCCGGCCTCGGCTTGAGAAATAGCTGATATAGCCCGCGACCTGGTCGGTCATCATCAGCGGCAGATCGGAGCGGGTGGATTTGATTTCGGCTTCCGCCTTGGCTTTCACGTTGGCATCGACCGGCACCGCAGCTTCATTGGCTTCATCGATCGGCGCCGGCTCCGATTTCTGCTCGGCGAATCCATCTCCCTGTTGCAGCGCCTGCATCTCGAAGCCGTTCACGCCTTCCAGAATGCGATCGAACTCGCTCTCGAGGCGCGGATCCGAGTTGATTTCAATATTGCCGCTTAGCAGCAAGTCAAACGCCTGATCGAAATTCTGACGAGCGGCTTCCAGATGGCCCGCCGTGTAATTGTCCTGGCCGGCTTGATATTCCTTCTCAACTTTGGCGATCAGGTCAGCCACGGGATCGGCCGAAGGCGCGGAGGTTTGCGTAACCGGCTCCGGAAGCTTGGATTGGTTGGCATTCTGCCCGGCTATCGCGCCTGCCGCGTTGGACGCCGTCAGAGCAGGCGCACCCGCTTGCTTGGCAGGTAGCATCGTCGTGGAGTGCTGCCCAGACGGGCACGCAACCGTCCCGAGAACTGCCGCCAGCGCCGCGACAACAGCATAGATTTTATGTAATCTCATTCTTATCTATGAGTTAGCTGGGATCAAGCTTCCCCAGAATTGGATGCATAATCCTTCCGAAAGGGTAACCTCCAATCTTTTCACGGGTCAATTCTCAAAAGAACTAAGAGAGCATTACGTTAGGCATACAGACCTTGGGTGCAGAGCCCAGAGAAAATGGGTAAGTGGGTAATGGTGAAACTGGAAATTCCAGCGACTCGGAAATCCAGTTTCCCAATTCCTCAATTCCCTGCCTGCCTTACTTCGGCAGAACTTCTTTTAGCGCTCCTTCGATGCGGTCCAGTTCCTCGCGGATCACCCGGATCGATTGCTGGTTGCGGGAAGTGTGCGGGTGGGGCGAGATGGCCTCGAGCGCGGCCCGGATCTGGTGATTCCGGTCCCAGATCAGGTTCAGCTTGGCGATGGTGCGCTTGCGGTGCTGATAGATGCTGCGCGCGAAAGAAGTAGCGAGCCAGGCGAAAATAATGCCGAAAAAAGCTTCGATGGGCAGCCGGTCTGTGGCTCCATCGTAATCGGAGAACAGCAATCGGTAGACCGCTTCTCCCATGCCCAACGAAGCAAAAACAACGCCCACCCCGACCATGTAGACGGGAAGCAGTTCGAGAGTCTGAACAGTTGACTGGTTGTTCTTGAAGCGAGTCCTCACCAACTCAAAGGCCATGAAACACCCGTATGCTCGAAATTGGCGTCGCTGGAGCGGCAGTGCGACCGCGCCATGGTAAACCACTCGCGCTTGCGGGGAAAGGGGCTCGCGTGGCTTAACTGCCGTGGTGTAGTCTCGTGGTTTGAGGTCGCTGTCCGCTCCGGACACTACCGCTCTGCTGGTACCCGGAAAACTTGTTGGAACATAAAGGGCATGATCAGTCTCCTGACCATCATTAGCGTGGGCTTCCTGCTGGGCATCCGCCACGCCACCGATCCCGATCACGTGATCGCGGTCACGACGATTGTCAGCCGGCAGCAGAGCATCCGACATGCGGGCGTAATCGGCGTGCTTTGGGGACTCGGGCATACCATCACGATTGTGCTGGTCGGTACGGGAATCATCGTGTTCAACCTGGCGATCCCGCCACGCCTTGGGTTGGCCATGGAACTGGCGGTCGGGCTGATGCTGATCCTCCTGGGCGTGTTGAATCTCAGCGGCGCTACGCGATGGATCACGGAACGCTTTACTCCCGAGCACAGCGCCGGAGTGATCCACGAGCACGTGCACCGGCACGGAGGCGAGCCGCACGTGCATACGCATAGCCACGAACCGGATGCTCATCTCGGACTGGAAGAGCAGCCTGCCGGACTGGTGCAGCAACTCTTGGCACGCGTGGGACTCTATCAATTGCTGCGTCCACTGGCGGTTGGCGTGGTGCACGGGCTGGCGGGATCGGCCGCCGTCGCATTGCTGGTGCTGACCACAATCCACTCTCCGCGATGGGCCATTGCGTACCTGCTGGTCTTCGGATTGGGTACCATCGCGGGCATGATGGTGATCACGATGATCCTGGGCGCGCCCTTTGCTTACACCGGAAAGCGCTTTGCCAATTTCAATCGCGGACTCGGAGTGGCGTCCGGCCTCATCAGCGTGGCCTTTGGACTGTTCATCACTTTCCAGATTGGTTTCGTGGATGGATTGTTTACGGCGCATCCGAACTGGATGCCGCACTGACGCGCCGATGCTCCGAGGCCAAGCTCAGCGTGGACCTGCGATGCGACCTGACTTGATTGAACTCGGCGTTTGATGGTGCTCGAACCGCACTCTTCAAATCGCACTCTAAGGAGAACGAAATGCAAGGTGTTTGCCGGTCATGCATAGTGGGACTCGCGATGCTTGCGGGAGGTTGGGCAATCGCCAGCGCGCAAGGTCCGGGTACGGCCGCGCCTCCGCCGCCAAACGCTCCTCCACGGCGCAGCATTGAAGCCTTAAGTGAGTTGCGCTGGCTGACACAGCAGCTGAACCTGACGACCGAGCAGCGCGAAAAGCTGCGGCCAGTCATTGTGGACGAAGGCGAGCAACTGCATGATCTCAGGATCAACGAGCGGCTCTCGCCCGACCAGAAGAAAGCCAAGGCGCTGGAAATTCGCGAGGCGTTCCGGCCAAAAATCGCAGCGGAGCTGACCCCCGAGCAGCAGGAAAAATGGAAGAAGATGCAGCCGGGAACTGGGGCG
>QIAI01000405.1:0-7331 GCA_003224995.1 Acidobacteriota bacterium | reverse complement strand
TTCTTCGTAGAAACGCTGCACCGTTGCGCGGGGCCTTGCATCCAAACCAAATCTTCCCGGATGTGAGCCAAAAAAATAACCGATTCAAAGTTGAGGATTGTTATGAAGGCGATTCAGGTAAAACACGTAGGCGGTCCGGAGGTAATGGAAGAGGTTGAACTTGCGGTTCCGGAGGCCAAGGGCAGTGACGCGGTCATAAAGATTGCGGCCGCAGGCGTCAACTTCATTGATGTTTACTACCGCGAAGGCCGCTACAAAGCAGTCGTCCCGTTTGTGCCGGGGCAGGAAGCTGCGGGCGAGGTGGTTGCGATCGGCCCCAACGTAACCGACGTGAAGGTCGGAGATCGGGTGGCCTACACCATGGTGCTCGGCAGCTATGCGGAGTATGCCAGCGTTGCCTCCGACCGCCTGGTCAAGATTCCCGATGGAGTCAACTATCAGCAGGCTGCGGCTCTCATGTTGCAGGGAATGACCGCCCACTATCTTTTGTATTCCACCTATCCGCTGAAAAAAGGTGAGACCGCCCTGGTGCATGCTGCAGCGGGCGGAGTGGGATTGTTGTTGGTGCAGATGGCGCATCAGCTGGGTGCGCGCGTGATCGGCACAGTTTCGACTGAGGAAAAAGCAAAGCTGGCCCGACAAGCCGGGGCAGACGAGATTATCCTTTACACGCAAACGGATTTCGAAGCGGAAACCAAGCGCCTGACGGACGGCAAGGGAGTCGAGGTGGTCTACGATTCCGTGGGCAAGACCACCTTCGAGAAGGGGCTGAATGTGCTGAGAGCACGGGGGTACATGGTGTTGTTCGGAGGCTCCAGCGGAGCGGTTCCGCCTTTCGATTTGATTCAATTGTCCCAGAAAGGTTCGCTGTTCGTGACGCGTCCCACGTTAGCGCACTATGTCGTGACCCGACAGGAATTGGAAGAGCGAGCTGGTGCGGTCTTCGGCATGCTCGTCGGAGGAAAGCTCAACGTGCGCATCGCGCATACTTATCCGTTGAAAGACGCCGCGCAGGCGCATCGTGATCTGGAGGGCCGGAAGACTACGGGAAAACTTCTATTGTTAAATTAGTAGCGAGATCTTTTTCAGCAAGGGTTGCGCGCGCGTCGTAATTTCCAAACAGTCGAGTAATGCAGCGTTGCAGCTTTTGAACGAATCGCGTGTCTTTACAAAGCTTTACACTCACCTTTCCCGGGGCAGCAACCCGGCTCCTACCGAGGGGCATCCGACTTAACAGTCTCCTCGCGTGCAGTGCAGGCCAGCCTCAGCTCCTCGGCATCACTCGTGCGACATAAAGGAAAAGATGGTCACAAGCACGGTTGATACCGCAGTCAGCACGCTTTACTCCCAACATGTGAACCCGCAGTGGGTCCGCTTACTGGATCTGCTGGAGATGAATGTCCGTTATGAACGTTGCACGGGGACGGAATTGTTCACTGCGGACGGACGACGCATTCTCGATTTTCTCTCCGGTTACTGCGTGCACAACATCGGCCACAACCATCCTGCGGTCATTGCGGCGCTTCGCGAAGAGCTGGAGAGCTGTGGTCCGGCCATGATTCAGACCCATGTGGCCGAAGCAGCTGGAGAACTGGGAGAGAAGCTGTGCCGGCGCGCAGGCGGAAAGCTGGCCAAGACTTTCTTTGCGAGTTCCGGGAGTGAAGGCATCGAGGCCGCCATCAAGCTGGCGCGCGCGCACACCCGGCGCAACGGTCTGCTGTATGCGAACGGAGCCTTCCATGGACTGACTTGCGGAGCCTTGTCGCTCATGGGGGATGACTTCTGGCGGGAAGGTTTCGGGCCGCTTCTACCCGAGACCAAAGCAATTCCATTTGACGACGTAGACGCGCTGGAGCAGGAACTCCGCAGCAAACGTTTCGCGGCTTTCATCGTCGAGCCGATCCAATCAGAAGCCGGCATCCGCATTCCCAAGGCGGAGTATTTTCGCGCGGTGCAAGCTCTCTGCCGGCGCTATGGGACGCTCCTGGTACTCGATGAAGTGCAAACCGGAATGTATCGTACCGGACCATTTCTGGCGGGGCAGCATTTTGGGGTGGAACCGGACATGGTGGTGCTGGCCAAAGCGCTAAGCGGTGGGTTGATTCCCGTCAGTGCCGTGCTCATGACGGACGCCATCTACGATTCCGTGTACGGCTCGCTGCGGCGCGCCATCATTCACACCTCAACCTTCAGCGAGAACAGCCTGGCCATGCGCGCCGGGCTGGCAACGCTCGAGGTGCTGGAGTCGGTAAACCTGGGCCAGCGGGCGTTGCAGGCCGGAACCCTGCTGCAGCAAAGGCTCGCCGAGGCGCTGCGTGCTTACGAGATGGTGAAAGAAGTGCGCGGCCATGAGGATTCATCCCGCGATGTTTGGGCAGATCCTGGTCATGCGCCTGTTCCGCGAGCATGGAATCCTGACGCAGATCTGCGGCAACAATTTCCTCGTCCTGAAGGCGGCGCCGCCCCTGGTAGTGACGGAAGAGCAGATTGAGGAGTTTGTCGCTGCCCTCAGCGATGTGGTCGAAATGGCGCATACTTCGGCGGCTTTCTGGTCCGAGGCGCTGGGCTTGGCTCGGAGAGCAATGATTTGAAGGCAGTCCCTCGTCCGTTCTCCTTCTCAGTAAATTACGAAGTCGCGAGAGGTGAAGAATGCGATCACAACCAGAACGGGGGCTGAGAATTAAGAACTGAGAACTCAAACAACATGCAAATTGTGAGCGCTACCAGCGCCTTTCCCAAACACTACTACTCGCAGGAAATGTTATTTGCCGCGCTTCAGCAATACTGGGGCGATCGACTGGCCAAGCCGGAAGTCCTGCGGCGGCTGCATAAGAACGTTGGAGTCGACGGGCGTTTTCTGGCGTTGCCGATCGACGCGTACCCGCTGCTCAAGGGCTGGGGCGAAGCCAATGATCATTGGATTCGGACCGCCCTCGATTTGGGATATTGCTCGATCAGCCGGGGCTTGACGGAGGCGGGCTTGAGTGCAAGCGACGTCGGCGTGCTCTTCTTCACCTCTGTAACCGGAATCGCCAGTCCCTCGATTGATGCTCGCCTGATCAACCGCATGGCCTTCTCGCCCCATGTGAAGCGGATTCCGATGTTTGGGCTGGGTTGCGTGGCGGGTGCGGCGGGCATTGCGCGCGCCGCCGATTACGTGCGCGCGTATCCCGACCAGGTCGCTGTATTGCTGGCTGTCGAATTATGTTCGTTGACCCTGCAGCGCGAGGACCTGTCCGTAGCGAACATGATTTCCGCGGGACTGTTTGGCGATGGCGCCGCCGCCGTGGTGATTGCGGGCGAGAAATGCGATTGGATGCGAACTTCGCAGGGACCGAAGATCCTGGCGACGCGTTCCGTGTTTTATCCCGAAACCGAAGAAATGATGGGCTGGGAAATATCGGAGAAAGGCTTCCGCATTGTGTTGTCCGCAGAAGTTCCGAATTTGATTCAGCAAAAACTCGGCGCGGACGTCGATCAATTTCTGGCGGACCTCGGCCGCGATCGGGCAGACGTGGGCAGCTGGGTTCTGCACACGGGAGGCCCGAAGGTTCTCGAGGCCACCGCGTCCGCGCTGGGATTGCAGAATGGACAGCTGGATGCCTCGTGGGATTGCCTGCGGCGCGTGGGAAATTTGTCGTCCGCGTCGGTATTAGTCGTGCTGGAAGATGTCATGAAAAATCGCCGTCCGGCGCCCGGAACCCTGGGCGTGCTGGCGGCCATGGGACCGGGCTTCTGCTCAGAACTGGTGGCTCTGGAATGGTAAGGGCCGCGAATGCTGCGGAAAACCAGGTGTTTGTGATCGGCGGTGGGCCGGCCGGATTGGCCGCGGCTTTGGCCGCACGGCAGCGCGGGTTCGAGGTGATTGTCGCCGACAGCTGTGTTCCACCCATCGACAAGCCTTGCGGCGAAGGCTTGATGCCGGACGGGATTGAAGCGCTGCAACGCTTGGGAGTCACCATTCCCGCCACGCAGGCGCATGCCTTTCAGGGAATTCGTTTCGTAAGTGGGGAGCTTTCGGCGGACGCCGTTTTTCCGCAAGGCTTCGCCTGGGGCGTGCGCCGCACTCATCTGCATCGCGTCATGGTCGAAGCGGCTGAGCGCGCGGGCGTGCAATTGTGGTGGGGTAGGGTGGTCACGGGATTAGATCCCGAGGGCGTCCGAGTACAGGGCGACCTGGTGCGGGCGCGGTGGATTGTAGGCGCGGACGGGAGCAGCTCGCGGGTGCGACGCTGGGCCGGACTCGATGCGCACCTCCGAAAAAAGCAACGCTATGCATTCCGCCGGCACTACAAGATTGCGCCCTGGAGCCAGTTCATGGAACTGCACTGGGCCGCGCGCTGCCAGTTGTATGTCACGCCGGTCGACCCGGGGCAGGTATGCGTTGCCTTGATATCGCGGGATCCTGGCTTGCGCCTGGATGAGGCTTTGCCGGAGTTTCCCGAAGTTGCAGAGCGGTTGCGCCACGCCGCGCACGGTTCGATGGAACGTGGAGCCCTGACCGTCACGCGCAAGCTGGCGAACGTGTGCGGCGGTCGCGTGGCCCTGCTGGGCGATGCTTCTGGAGGAGTGGACGCGATCACCGGCGAAGGTCTGTGCCTGGCGTTTCGGCAAGCCGTCCTGCTGGCAGACTGTCTGTGCGCGAACGATTTGAACCGCTACCAAGTGGAGCATCGGCGGATCGCACGACATGCCGCCAGAATGGCTGATCTGATGCTGCTCCTGGAACATCGGGAAGGATTGCGCCGGCGGCTGATGCGCGCGTTTCGCGCTCACCCTGTTCTTTTCCCGCGTATGCTGGCCATGCATGTGGGAGAAGGCTCTCCGCTGCACTTTGCCGGCAACAGCCTGGCTTTAGGATGGAGTTTGCTGACGGCGTAATGCGCCGTTTGGGGCGATTGTCTTGAAATTACGAATGCACAGACCTGGATGTGTTTTCGTTTGCGTTTTAGCGGCGATACTCACCGCGCCTGCCTATGCTCAGGAGATAGTCCTGCAGTGTAGTCCTGCGAAAAACGTTGCGGACTTCACTCTGGGCGACGTCATGCATACGGTGAAAGGAAGTTTCCAGCTAAAAAGCGGCGAGCTTCACTTTGATCCGACATCCCAGAAGATCAGCGGCGAACTCGTGTTTGACGCGACCAGCGGACAGAGTGCTGGAGAGCGCACGCTATCCCGAGATTGCCTTCCGTCCCGATCGCGTGGAGGGCAAGATCGCCGCGAGCGGAAGTTCCACGGTGCAAGTACACGGCATGTTTCGCATCCACGGCGCCGATCACGAGATGACGGCTCCGGCGGAAGTAACTCCCGGAGCGGATCAGTGGATGATCTCGTCCCGATTTGTGGTCCCATATCAAAAGTGGGGGATGAAAAATCCCAGCGTGCTGTTTCTGCGTGTAGGGAACTCCGTGGACCTGGTGTTTCACGGAGCGTGCAGCGTCCAGGCCGGCGCTTCGAAATAGGTGTCAGGTGTCAGGTCTCGGGTCTCAGGTCTCAGGTCTCAGGAAAGGAAAATAATTCCCTAAGATGTTCTCTGTGACTCTGTGGTGAATTCGCTTCTTTCAGTTGAAGTCACCGCCGCACCACTGCGTGATGATGTAGGCGAGGACCTTGGTCGCGGCCAATACCTCTTCCAGATCGACGTGTTCGTTCACCGTGTGCGCGTCAAAAATGTTCCCCGGCCCATAGAGGACCGCCGGCGTGTCGCCGTGATTGGTGAACAGCCGCAGGTCCGAACCGTATGTGACGCCCTGCACCACTGGAGCGGCACCGAAAACTTTTGTGTGGCTCTCGGAGATGGTACGCGCAATGGGCGAATCGGCCGGGGTTGCTCCCGATTCGAACTGGCCTTCGAACCATTCGAGTTGAGGCGGATGCTCCTGTAACCATGGGTCTGTGGACGCGGCGCGCTGTAAAGCCACGGCCATGGCCTGGCGCGCAGCCTCGGTCGGCTCTCCCGGCAACACGCCGAAGCGACCTTCCACCAGCAATTCGTCGGGCACCGTGGAAGGCCACTCGCCCGCGCGAATGGTTCCAAAGTTCACGGGCGCAATATTGTTCGGATCCTCATAAAGCGGATTCTTGTATTCGATGTGACGTTGGCGCTCGAGTTCCTGCACCGCTTCAAGACCGAGATAGAACTTTTCAATGGCGCTGACCCCGTAAGGCTTCATGCAGGCGTGCATCGCGCGTCCCGTGACTTTTACACGGAAGGTGAGCGCGCCCGACTGCACCGGGCAAAGGTGCAGGCGGGTGGGTTCACTAATGATGGCGGCATCCGCCTTGAATCCTTTCACGATGGTGGTCAGTGTGCCGACCCCACCGCTCTCCTCCCCGATCACGCTCTCCAGCAGCACGTCGGCAGCCGGGCGGAATCCCATGGCTTGCAGCGTCTGCAGCGCGAAGATGTTCGCGGTCAGTCCAGCCTTCATGTCGCAGGAGCCGCGTCCATAGAGCTGGCCATCGCGGATCGCGCCGCTCCAGGGTGAATCCGTCCAGAGATCTTCACTCCCGGTGGGGACCACGTCGATGTGCCCATTGAGAATCAGCGAGCCGGAACTTTTCGAAGTGCGGCGCTGGCCGCTGCTATGCCACCGGCCAACAACATTCAAGCGCTCGCGGAAGGGCACTCCGTCATCGCAGAAGGCAGGATGGTCCTTGAGTTCATCGAATTCGGAGGAGAGAATGTCGACCGCCAGCCCCAGCGAGCGAAGTTTGTCGGCAACGAAGTATTGCGCCTTTTGCTCGTAACCGGGCAGGCTGGGCAGCTGTACTAACTTCTGCAGGAAGACGACCAGTTCGCGCCGCAGGGCATCGACGCGGGAACCTATATTGCCTACAAGGTCTGTGGCCGCAGCAGTTTTTGCTTTCATGTCTCCTTCCAGTTTCTCTCGGAGAATGGTTCGCGCCTAGCCTCTTTTTCTGGAATAGGCGGCGGCATAGGCCGGCACCGGAATTGCGGGATTGCAGCGCGCGTCAGGAATCGGCGGTCGCGCCACGGTTTCGAGAGGAACGACCCCGGCCCAAGTTTTAAAATCATAGTCTTCTTCGTCGTCGATGGGGGGCCCCTGGCGAACTTTGGCCGAAAACTCCGTGATGGGTACGCGCAATACGAAAGTCGCTTTCAATTCGCGCTCATTGGGCAGTCGCGATTCGGCCCAGCGCCCCGGCAGAATGTGCTCGGAGAGCAGCCGCAATGCTTTTAGCTTCTCTTCCGCATCCTTCACCACTGTGGCTTTGCCAAGGATCACCACGGAGCGGTAGTTCATCGAGTGATTGAAGATGGAACGCGCCAGGACCAGTCCATCGAGCAACGTAACTGTGATGCACAC
>QIAI01000404.1:2971-3751 GCA_003224995.1 Acidobacteriota bacterium | reverse complement strand
CGGGGCTGGCGATGTGCTCGTTCATGCTGCAACCTGGCGAAGACAAAATCGTCGCCGAACAACTAGGGCGAATCTTGCGGGAGCACTCCGCCTAGTCCAAAAGCCAGCTGGGACCACCCTCAAACCATGCCGTCCAGCAGAAAAGATTCTTCGCCGCATGCCGCACGATCTAATTCGTCATTGCGGCGGTATGGCAATAATCGCCCGTCCACTCGCCGCCGAGGCTCCGCACTTGTGCAGGGGAAGTGCCAGTGATTTCCAAGCAGATGACCCGCGTGCGCTGGTTTCTGGTGTTCTGGCTCTTCGTCCTCAGTGCCGTCTCGTACCTCGATCGGGTGAACATTTCCATCGCGGGTGGATCGATTGTCGACGCCTACCATCTGTCGGAAGTGCAACTCGGAAAAATCTTTAGCTCCCTGGTGGCGGGATACGCACTCTTTCAGACGCTGGGCGGCTATCTCGCCGACCGTTTTGGCCCGCGACGCGTTCTCACTGGCGGAGTTGTGTGGTGGGGAATTTTCACCGCCTTAACCGCGCTGATTCCTGCCGGCATTGGAGGCGCGCTCTTTTTATTTGTGAGCGTGCGATTTCTCCTGGGCGCAGGCGAAGCCGTGATCTACCCGGCAGCCAACCAATTCGTGGCGCGCTGGATACCCGTGCACGAACGCGGCATCGCCAATGGCTTGATCTTCGCCGGCGTTGGAGCGGGCGCCGGCCTTACTCCTCCACTCATCACTTTCCTCATGATGAACTACGGTTGGCGATCCTCCTTCGTGGTTT
>QIAI01000404.1:0-2959 GCA_003224995.1 Acidobacteriota bacterium | reverse complement strand
ACTGGCTACCATCCAATCTGGACTGACCATCGCCCCAGCCAACGACCCAGCGTCTTTGCCTGGGCAAGAACCCGGCCGGCTGCTTGTGCCCTGGACGAGCGTGGTACGAAGCCGCGAAGTCTGGGCAGTTACGGCCAGCTATTTCTGTTACGGCTATGTGGCATGGATTTTTTTCAGCTGGTTCTACCGCTACCTCGCCAAGGTGCGTGGACTTAATCTGAAGGCAAGCGCCGTTTATTCCATGCTGCCCTTTTTAGCCATGCTGGTGTGCTGTTTATTGGGAGGTGCGATCAACGATCGGCTCACCAAATGGAGAGGACCTCGCGTGGGCCGATGCGTTTGGGCGGCATGCGCCATGGCCGTGGCCGGCATCTTCATCGCGTTCGGATCGCAGGTGCAAGGCGCGCGCATGGCAAGCGTCGTACTGGCAGGCGGTGCTGGCGCTCTCTATTTGGCCCAGAGTTCTTTTTGGTCGGTCACGGCCGACATTGCGGGTACATCGGCAGGTTCGGTCTCGGGATTCATGAACATGGGTGGTCAAATCGGCGGAGCCCTGACGGGTACGCTCACGCCCTGGATCGGCGAGCGTTACGGTTGGACCGCCTCTTTCGAAGTGGCAGCCGTTCTGTGCCTGCTCGGTGCTGTGAGTTGGCTCCTTGTGAACCCGCTCCACACGCTGGCTCAGGTCCGCAGCGAGTCTCCCCAGGTCGTCGTCACCTGAGAAAATCGTCCATATAAGCTGGAGAAATCTGATTGACACTAATCGAGTCGAACATATACCTTCGTTAACGTTTACGGCCGAGGTGGAGCGAACCCGGCCACCTTGTGAACCACGATATTCTCGCCCGGATCCGAGGATCTCGGAAGCCCCTCTGAGCGATGCAATGATTAAGAAAGCCAAGCTGCTAGACATCGCCGAGGCACTGGGCATCTCAACCGGTACCGTTCACCGCGCCTTGCACAACCATGCCGGGGTGAGTTCCGTCACCAAGGCTCGGGTCCAGCAGATGGCGAAAACCCTGGGCTATCGGCCGAATCTGGCGGCACGCTATCTTTCCTCCAAGCGAACTCTGCGGGTCTCGGTAAACACACTCAAAGGCACCACCTCTTTCTGGGACGAAGTGCGGGCAGGCATTAGCGAGGAAGCGCGCGCCCTGGTGATGGAAAATATTGAAATCGAGTACCGGACCTATCCTCGTCTGGGAGAAGGCGAAGAAGAAGCCTTCGAGGCGGCACTCAAGGCAGGCGTGGATGGGATCATCACCTTTCCGAGCCGTCCGCAAAGTCTGCAGGCCTGGATGCGACGCGCGTCCCGCGGCGGCATTCCGGTGGTGTGCGTCGCCACCGATGCGCCGAACACGGGCCGGCTTGCGGTCGTCTCCATCGACACTTTAGCCAGCGGATCGCTCGCGGCTGATCTGATGGGACATTTCCTCTCAGGCGAAGGAACCGTGGCGGTCACCTTGAGTTCCGTTGCCATTACCGAACATTCCGAGAAGTACAAGGGTTTCGCATCCACCCTGAGCGGTCTCTATCCCAAGATGAAGGTGCTGGAGCCGCTGGAGGATCACGACATCGAGACCGTCTGTTATGAGAAGAGTCGTGAGCTGTTTAAGAATCATCCGGAGCTCGCGGGAATCTACGTCACCACTGAAGCTTCCATCCCGGTCCTGAATGCCGCCCGCGATGCGCACGTCCTCGACAAAGTCATCTTTATTACGACTGATCTGTTTCCGGCGCTGGTACCGGAAATCCGGTCGCAAGCGGTGGCGGCCACAATCTATCAGCGGCCACGCACCCAAGGGCGCAGGGCTTTCCGCGTCCTTCACGAGTTCCTGGTGGAAGGCGAGTGTCCGTCCTTTCAGGTGACGCTGGCGCCCCACCTGGTCATGCGCGGCAACCTCGACTTTTTCCTGCAGCGGCAAACCCTGGAATCGACCCCGCAGAGGGCAGTCGGGGTGCCAAGCGACTCGCCCGAAATGATCGATTATTTCGGCTAGCCTGCTGCGCCGATCTCTTAAAATTTGATTCGCGTTTGTGGAGGCAATATCACGTTCCTGGGAATCGATGTCGGCACCGGCGGCACTCGCGCTCTCATCGTGGATGAACACGGGCGAGTGGTCGCCTCCGCTTCTGAGGAGCACGCCCCCTTCGCCTCACCCGCACTGGGATGGGCAGAACAGGATCCGCACGATTGGTGGCGAGCGTGTACCCTGGCAGTGCGCCGCGCTCTCGACCGGCTGGGGACCCGCAAGAACGAGATTGCCTGCGTTGGATTTTCCGGGCAGATGCATGGCGCCGTCCTGCTCGATGCGCACGATGAGGTCGTTCGCCCCGCTCTCATCTGGTGCGATCAGCGCACGGAGCCGCAAGTCCAGGAACTCGCCGCGCAATTTGGCGTCGATCGCCTGATCCATCTCACCAGCAATCCGCCGCTGACGAATTTCACCCTCACCAAGCTTCTCTGGGTGCGCGAGAACGAGCCGCAGAATTGGGAACGCGTCACGCATGTCATGCTGCCGAAGGACTACGTGCGCTTCCAACTCACCGGCGAACGCGCCATCGATATGGCCGACGCTTCCGGAACCCTGCTCCTCGACGTCGCCCGGCGCCAGTGGTCGTCTGAAGTCTTAAGTCAAACCCGAATCGACCGCGAACTTCTTCCGCGCTTATACGAGTCCCCGGAAGTATGCGGACAAGTCTCAGCGCAGGCAGCCCAAGCCACGGGCCTGTGGGCGGGAACACCGGTAGTGGCCGGAGCCGGAGACCAGGCTGCTGGAGCCGTCGGCATGGGAATCGTTCGCCCCGGAACGGTGAGCGCGACCATCGGCACATCGGGAGTGGTGTTCGCAGCCACCGACCGCCCCGCGCTCGATCCCAAAGGCAGGATTCACACTTTCTGTCACGCCATCCCCGGACGCTGGCATGTCATGGGCGTGACCCAGGCCGCCGGCCTCTC
>QIAI01000403.1 GCA_003224995.1 Acidobacteriota bacterium | reverse complement strand
TGGCTCGGCGACATAGTCCGGCTGAGTTGCGCGAGCGCTCGCAGCAGACTCGGACGTGCGGCGTACGTAGCGGTCGCCTTGCCACTCGATCATGAGGGGAGCCGCCGGCTTATGTTCTTCGAGGGGCGATGCGATGCGCTCGGGAGGAGCCGGCGAGGGCGTTTGCACGATGATCACGGGCGCGCTGGAATCGTAGGTCGAGTAATCCGGGAAAAATGGAGATCCCAGGAAAAAGGACCGATGCAGATGTCCGTGTTCCCCTGACCCGGGATGCGGCGGGAGCGCGATGCGCACGGGAACGTGTCCCTGCGCCAACAAAGGGGCCGCTAGCAGCACGGGAAGGAACGCCGCAACGCCGGACTTGCGCATAGAGTTAGCTCCCGGGAGATTCGGGCAGCTTGAAATCGATGCCTTGGTCGTCGTTGGCTTTCTGAGTCGCATCCAGATCAAGATCGGAAAGCGCAATTTTCAGGCGGTGACCCGGCGTGAGATCGAAGAGATTCGCACCCAGAATCGCGTAGTTGCTGACTTCCTGTTTATGACCGTCCTTGAAGATCAGGACGGTGGAAGGTTGAGCGATGACGATAGGCTCAGGTGATTTCGTGGACTCCGGCGGAGCGGCAAGCGAATTGGTCGCCATGGTCGGGCTGGCTGCGGGAGCGGGGGGCCTCGGGACGGCAACGTTTGATTGCCGGGCACGGTAATCATTCGGAGCAGGCGCACCCGCGCCGCGGCGGTCGAAAATTGTGGGCCCACCCTGGTACTGGGTCGAATCCTCTGGCGCCGCCGATTCATCGGGCGCGTCGTTCGGATCCATTACTGGGTCATAGGGAATGTAGTAAGGAACGTAATAGGGGTATGCATATCCCTGGCTTTGATGATCGTGATGATGCATGCCGGGCTGATGGAATTCCGGGTGGTGTGGAATACCGCGTTGCGGAACGGGCCCGCGAGGACCGGGCGAAGTGACACTAGCCGGAGGTCCGTTGAACCCGGGATGGCCGCCGAACCCGAACGAAGTCACCGAGGGCGAAACGCCGTTCGCTTGCGCGGAGGCACAAAGGCTGAAGGACGCAGCTAGCAGAACCGCGAAAACCGGCATCCAGTACCGCATGCGGGGATCATACTCCAGATGAGACGGCATGGCCCAACTCCTGCTTGGTTAGATGTCGGAAGACGAGATTTCGTTCTCCAGATTTGAGGAACAGGGTAATCGGGGTAACCGCCGACGCCGCTTGCTGTGGTTTCTGTTTGAAACCTAAATTGTTATGTTAAGGCGAGTTAATCGTTAGCATGCTGCGGAAACAGCCTTGCAGCTGCCAAAAAGCGAACCTCAGGAGCTGAAGCGCAGCCCTTATTTCAACTGCGTTGCGGCACGACCTAGGTCGTGCCCTTCCCAATTGGCGCTCATCTGCACTCTTTTCGCAGCCACCTAGTACAGGGCAGGGCGCACAGAAGTCTCGCGACGAAATATCAGGTGATTCGGCCATTTGCAGGAGTTGCAGCTTTTGGTGGGCGAAGCTTGCACAGCATCGTCATCTTGCTTGTCACTCATCCGCGTGCAAGTCCCACGCGGGCCAGCTCACTCAAACTCAAAAAGGAGTACGCGAGCAAGAGACCTGTGATGCAGGCCATGATGAGGGTGCGCTGCTTCGTCTCCAACAGGTCCGCGAAAATTCCAGAGACAAATACGAAGAGGAACGGCAGGGCGACCAGCTGGAAGCCCAGGCCTTGATAGTGTGGCGCGGCGAACCCGAGAAAAAGGCAGAGCGAAGCCACGAGTAGCGGCGCAGTGTTGCCGAAATAACGTGCGCGAGGCCAGCGAAGATAGGTAATCAGAGCAACCGGCAAGGCGAGCACCAAGGCGGGGCTGTTCTGGCCAAGTTGGACCAGCAGTTCACGGTACGCGGCTGACATGCTGAAGGTTTGCCAGGTTACGCCGAGCCAGATGGCGTGGCGCAAGCCATTCCACAGAGCAATGGGGTGAAAGAAGTAAGCGGCAAACAGCAGGATGAGAGCGAGGGCGCAAGCGGCACTCCAGATGATCAGCGCGGCGGCGCGGCGGGTTGGGGCCAAGTACAGCATGAAGGCCAGGGTGAATGGGGCCAGGATGGCGAGTGAAAATTGGCATCCGACGGCGAGCGCCAACGAGACACCCAGAAGCAGCGTGCGGCGCCAGTTCCACAGGATCACTTCACGGGGCGCATAGAGTGTGTGCGCGACCGCAATGCCAGTGAAAATTGTGCCGAAGGCTCCCCAGGCGGCACCCATTTCTGGCTCGGCAAACCACAGAGCGGTGGCGCGGATCACGCCCGGCGAGAAACAGTAGAGGGTCAGAGCAATAAATCCGCCTTCGTTCCCGTAGAGGCGGCGAGAGACATACCAGAGCGAGGCGCCGAGAAGAGCTCCGAAAGCTAGGTAGGGAATGCGGGCGAGCCATCCCCAGTAGGGCAGCGTCTCCGATTGAAAGTGTCCGGGCCAAAGCAGCAGCGGCGCGGAAGCGATCAGGTACCAGAGTGCGGAGTGGTCGGGATCAAAGCCATCGTTGTCACGAATGCGCGGTGGCGGCCCGGGCGCGAGGGCAGAGTGGGGATCAGGGATTGCCGCGGAGCGCGGCGAG
>QIAI01000402.1:1206-5312 GCA_003224995.1 Acidobacteriota bacterium | reverse complement strand
TTTGCAATTCGGCCATGGCCTGGCGCAACTGCTCATCCGTGTTCATCACAATCGGGCCGTACCACGCGACCGGCTCTTCGATGGGCTTGCCCGAGACCAGCAAGAAACGAATGCCTTCGTCTCCAGCCTGGACAGTAATCTCGTCGCCCCGGTCAAACAACACCAGCGAGTGATTGCCGACGTCGTACCTGGGCGGCGCATCGGGTTTTTCAACGTGTTCGGTCAGAACCGCTCGGGGACTCGACGAATCCCGGAATGTACCGGATCCTGCGAATACATATGCGAATGCATTGCGCGTCGTCTCGATTTTGAGCCTCTTGCGCTGGCCCAGGGCAACCGAAACATCAAGGTAATTTGGATCAGCAGCAACACCTTCCACCGGTCCCCGCTTACCCCAAAACTCGCCGCAGATGATGCGCACGCGGGTGCCGTCATCGTCAGTGACCTCGGGGATCGCACTCGACGGAATATCCTGATAACGCGGATCCGTCATCTTCAGCGATGCAGGCAGGTTCGCCCACAACTGGAAACCGTGCATCCGTCCCTGAGCGTCGCCTTTCGGCATTTCCTGATGCAGGATGCCGCTACCGGCCGTCATCCATTGCACATCGCCGGCGCCCATTTTGCCGCTGTTCCCCAGACTATCGCCGTGTTCGACCGATCCCGCTAGTACGTAGGTGATGGTCTCGATGCCGCGGTGCGGATGCCACGGAAATCCTGCCCGGTAATCGTCCGGGTTGTCGTTGCGAAAGTCATCCAGCAGCAGAAATGGATCGAAATCCTTTGTCTTTCCGAAGCCGAAGGCGCGTTGCAATTTGACGCCCGCGCCCTCCAGCGTGGGCTTGGTTTGAATGATCTGTTTTACTGGGCGGAGTGACATTACTTCCTCCTTCTTTTTTCTTTCCTGCTCTCCGTGCCGCGCAGCAAATTTGTGCGACGGCGAACGGTTCAGGCCTTCACGAACTGAACGTCGAGGGTGATGGTCACCTCGTCGCCAACAAGAATGCCACCGGTTTCAAGTGCCGCGTTCCAGGTCAGGCCAAAATCCTTTCGGTTAATCTTCGTAGTCGCGGACACCGCCACCCGAGTATTGCCCCAGGGATCCTTGGCAGGCGGCGCGAATCGTGAGGTCGCCCTTCACTGCCAATTCACCATCCCGGACCGCGCTGATGCTAGTGGACTTGAAAATCATCGTGGGAAATTTCTCAACGTCAAAGAAGTCGGCACTCTTCAGATGTGCATCTCGTTGGAGATCGCGTGTTTCAATCGACGCCGCCTCGATCGAGGCCTCCACCTGCGATTGAGCCAGATCGGATTGGTTCAGAGTCAACGCTCCCGTGATCTTGGGAAAGTGTCCCTTTACGTTGGAAATCATCATGTGCTTGACCTTGAACTCTGCGACCGAGTGAATCGGATCGATATTCCAGGTCGTGGTGGAAATTTGCGGTGCAGCCAGTGTGCTCATAGGGTAATCCTCTCTCTTATTGATTCGCGGTGGATCTGGTTCATCGTTAATCGACTCGTCACTGGATTAGATGCGTTCGAACGATAATCGTTGCAACATATATATGGATAAAAAAAATTATGTCGCGGTGTGGCGCGCGGCTTGCAGAAGGTCGGCCAGTTGTCGAAGGCGTTCCCGTCCCAGGTGCCCCAGCTGTTTGCGATGAATTTGTTGCACGGGTTCGTCAAGCCGCGAGAGTAGCTTCAGTCCTTCTGGCACGATGCGGACCTTCACCATCCGCCGATCTTTGGTTTCGCGGCAGCGTGAAATCAGCCGGCGCTTTTCCAGCCGATCGAGAAGACGGGTGATGTCGGGATCGCGGGTGATCATGCGATCAGCAATCTCTCCGCAGGCGAGCCCATCCGGCGCCCCCCGCAAGATGCGAAGCACATTGTATTGAGTGGCGGACAAGTCTTCCGCCTTAAGAACCAGCGCGGGCGCCCGAGACAGCAAGTCACAGGTGCGAAGCAGGTCGAGAAACGCCACCTCTTCGACACAGGCAGTTCCCCGTCGCTTTTCGAATTGAGTGTCAGGGGTCATATCACCGTAATATTATCCGTTATAACGACTACCGTCAAGACAGCTTCTTGCATGCGTGCCCCGCCATAGGGGCTTCAAGCATCTCACGAGTTGAGAGGAGGCGGGATTCGTGCGCCGATCGGAGCGCTTCGGTGGTCGGGTTCGCAGAAGTGATTTAGAATCATTTGCAAGGACGTTAGAGTCGGGGCGTAGCGCAGCCTGGTAGCGCACCTGCCTTGGGCGCAGGGGGTCGTAGGTTCAAATCCTATCGCCCCGACCAATTTCCACAAAAAATTCCTTCCTAGATCCAAAGGAGTGATCCCAAAAAAAGAACACCTATATATAGCAGTGCGCGCGGGAGTTGAATGCGCACGGCAGGATTCCGATCAGAAAAAAATCGCGTTGTCAGCTATCGTCCTCTCAGGGTGCGAAGTTTGGGCTGCGATGCCGACACAAACAAGAAGGCTAGCGAAGATCCTTTCGAGCAAAACCCGACCCATGGCGACTTCGCTAGATGAGAACCGCTCCAGCCCAATTTGGACGGAAATTACGTGGGGACGCTATTAGACACTTCTCCGTATGTTCATGCGCCCGCCGGAAATTCGCAATGTTTTAGATGTAAACGTTGCCTATACATTGCGAAGGGGACGCCCCGGGCTCGAGTGATAACCATTGCACAGGCCATGAACTGACCTCCCGAGAGGGTAGCGACACCCGGCCAAGAAAATCGGTAAGGCTCCTGGAGCCGGCAGGTCTCCCATTGACAAATGCCCGTCGCTGCTCTACTTTCACGGGGCGCTGTAAACGATTACTATGAGGCTTTTGGGCCTGTTGCCCGCTTTTTCGACCCCATGCTGCTGCCCATTCTGCGCGAACAGGTGCTGAAGGCCAACCTCGAGTTGGTTCGCCAGGGGCTTGTACTCTTCACCTTCGGAAACGTTAGCGGTATTTCACGCAGGGATGGTCTTATCGTCATTAAGCCGAGCGGCGTTCCCTACGAATCCATGACGACGGCCGATCTGGTAGTCACGGATCTCGAGGGCAAGGCGGTCGAGGGAACGCTTCGTCCCTCCTCCGATTTACCCACCCATCTGGCTCTATACAAAGCGTTTTCGACTATCGGGGGAGTGGCGCACACCCATTCCGAATATGCCACCTCCTGGGCGCAGGCCCGCCGGCCGATTCCCTGTTTTGGCACGACTCATGCGGATTATTTTCATGGCTCGGTTCCGGTTACGGACGCGATGAGCGATACCGAGATTGCCTCAGATTACGAACTGAATACCGGACATGCTATTGTTCGAACCTTCCAGAAGATTGATCCCGGAGCGGTTCCTGGGGTGTTGGTCGCGAATCATGGGCCATTTGCGTGGGGTGCGGATGCAGAGGCCGCGGCGCACAATGCCGTCATCCTGGAAGCAGTGGCTAGAATGGCTTACTACACGCTCAGCATTAACCAGAATGCGGACGCCGTGGGCAAGACCCTGCATGACAAACACTATCTCAGGAAACATGGTTCGCAGGCATACTACGGGCAGTTAAAGGACCCGAAATGACGGCAGCCTTAGCCATCTTTGACGCAAATCACTTTGTTCATTTATCCACCGTTGACCTGGTGATCGTGGCGTTCTACTTCGCGCTCGTGATCGGCATCGGTTTTTATCTGAAGCGTTTTGCCAAGACGGGTGAAGATTTCTTTCTGGCCGGTCGCGAGATGACGGCTTGGGTGGCAGGCCTGGCGTTTGTGTCCGCCAACCTGGGCTCGCTGGAGTTGCTAGGCTGGGCCGGCAACGCATACCAGTACGGAATTCTGGCGTCGCACTGGTACTGGGTCGGCGCCATTCCCGCCATGGTCTTTCTGGGTCTGGTGATGATGCCGTTCTACTACATCTCCAAAACCCATTCGGTGCCGGGATACCTACAACTGCGCTACGGTTCGGAGGCGAGCGCGCTGAGCGCAGTGACGTTCGCGGTAATGACCATCCTTATGTCAGGCGTGAACATGTACGCAATGGCGGTGGTCATGCAAGTCGTTCTGGGCTGGAACATTCATTTCAGCCTGATCACCTCATCCTTAACGGTA
>QIAI01000402.1:0-1188 GCA_003224995.1 Acidobacteriota bacterium | reverse complement strand
TTCTGATCTGGTTTGGGGCGCTTTTGATTCCGATCCTGGGATTGATTGAAACCGGCGGCTGGTCCGGCATGGTGGCGCGTATTCACCAGAATTTCCCGGGGCAGGAGTTCACTCATCTTTGGGCGCCGCTGCATTCGTTCTCTTCCAATCCCATGGGCATTCACTGGACCGGCATCGTGTTTGGACTCGGTGCGGTGCAAGCGATGGGGTACTGGACCACAGACTTCCTGGTAGTGCAGCGCGTACTGTCGGCGAAGGATGTGCGTTCCGCGAAAATGGCGCCCATCATTGGTTCCTTCTTCAAAATGGCCGTGCCGCTGATCGTGATTGTTCCCGGACTCTTGGGACGAGCGGTATTACCGATGCACCTGGTGCCAGCCAGCCAAGCCGTTGCCGGCCAGTTCAAATATGACGACGTACTGCCCCTGATGCTGGCCCGATATTGCGGTCCGGGACTGCTTGGGCTAGGCATCACTGCCCTGGTCGCGGGATTCATGGCAGGTATGGCAGGCAACGTCAGCGCCTTCGCTACGGTTTGGACGTACGACCTTTATCGTCCTTTCATCCGCAAGGACGCGCCCGATCAGCACTACGTTTCGATGGGGCGCTGGTGCACCATCATTGGCTTGATCGTCAGCATTGGTACCGCGTACCTGGTGATGCAGTTCGCCAGCATGATGGACTACGTGCAAGCGCTCTTCGGGGGTCGGCCGGGCCGCGGGGTTCGGGGGCCTGCTGGCGGGCGTACTGTCGTCCGTGGGAATGTTCACGTTGATGAAAATCAATCCCGAGCGATGGGTGCCAGTGTTCGCTCTATCTCCAGTCGCTAAAGGATTGGCACAGGCCATGTACCAGGCGCTGTGGGCCTGTGTCATCTGCGTGGTCGTCACGGTATTAGTGACGCTGGTAACGAAACCAAAACCTGACGAAGAACTTCGGGGGCTAGTGTATTCACTCACCGACGTTCCTCGCGAGGAATATACGAGCCTGTGGCATCGACCCGCATTCTGGGGAGTGGTGGCACTTCTCGTGTTTGCAGTTTTGCAAATCATCTTCTGGTGAGCTCTGATGACTGAAAAGCATCACATCATTCCGGTCTGGTTCTTCGTGGGTGTCCTATTCCTGGTTTATGGAGTTCTCATTTTCGTCAGCGGATTGACGGAATGGTCCCATCTGCCAAATACGGTC
>QIAI01000401.1 GCA_003224995.1 Acidobacteriota bacterium | reverse complement strand
GCAGCGGCTGCTGGGCGCGGCCACCCTGCCAAATGCGCAACACTTCGTCCTGCATGCGCATGCGGGTAAAGGCATCAAGCGCACCGAGCGGTTCGTCGAGAAGCAGCACTTTGGGATGATTGATCAGGGCGCGCGCGAGAGCGGCTCGCTGGGCCATTCCGCCAGACAAGTGATGCGGGTAGGCATCGGCAAATCCTTCCAAGCCGACGAGCTCTATGAATTCGTGCACTTCGTGCCGCTTTTCGTGCAGGACGTGGCGCGCCACCAGCCCTGCTTCGATGTTTTTGCGGACGGTTAGCCACGGGAACAGATTTGGATCCTGGAAGACAAGTCCGCGTTCCGCGCTCGGTCCGGTGATTGGCTGGAAACCCATCACGATCTCGCCCGAATCGGGCGTGTCGAGGCCGGCGATCAGTCGAAGAAGAGTTGATTTGCCACAGCCGCTGGGACCAATGATTGAAACGAGCTCACCAACCGCAATCGAGAACGAAACCGAATCCAGTGCCAGCCGCAATCCGCCGCCATTGCCGGGCGGACAAAAACTTTTGCGCACCGGCCGCACTCGGAGTGATGACGCTTCACTTTGCGGCGGTGCTACCATTTTATGACTCCCTTCTGCCAGACAAGGACGCGGTCGCGCGCCTTAAACAGCACTGTCATGATCGTAGAGAAAAACGCGGCCATGATCGCAAGAGCGCCATAGACCTTGCCGTATTCGGCCCAACCCTGGGCCCAGCTCAAGTACCAACCGAGACCCGATTTTACACCGACCGTTTCGGCGACGACAAGAGTCAGGAACGAAGTGCCCAGCCCCATGAATAATCCGATAAAGATGTGTGGAACCGCCGCCGGAATTGCGACGCGGAAAATCAGATAACGCGGGCTGGCCCCGAGCGTGCGAGCGACGTCGATATATGACGCCTTCGTGTTGGAAATACCCGACGCGGTGAGCATCGTCACCGGAAACCAAACGGCCAGCGCAATCAAACCGATCGCAGAAAACAATGCGGAAGGCGAGACCACCATTGCCAATGGTATCCAGGCTGTCGCGGGAATTGGTCCGACTACTTTGAGCACCGGCATGCCCCAATAGCGAGCGTGCGGGAACCAGCCGATCGTAATTCCCGTGACCAGAGCGATCGCTACGCCGAGAAAATATCCGCTCAGCAGCAGGATGAGCGAATGCCATGTGCTGTCGAACAAAAGTGCGCGATCGCTGACCATGCTCTGCAGGACCGCAGTCGGCCCGGGAAAGTACGGCAGCGGTAACAATCGGAAGCCGGACGTAATCAGTTCCCAGGCACCGGCCAAGAGGACGACGCCGGCGATAATCGGACTGTTGTCGCGCATCCACGGGCGCAGACGGCGGAAAAAAGGAAAAAGCGCCCAACCGAGCAGACCGATGCCGAGGATGCCGAAGAGCAGGAAGCGGTAGTAGGGTGCGGGCGGAGGCGTTTCGTGCTTTGCCGCAAAGAAATCGATCGCCAGCGCTATGATGGCCGCGGCCGGCACACCGATGAGTGTCAGCGGCCGTGATGCTGTCACTGCGCGCGCATCAGACTTGGCTTCTCCGTTGAGCGGCAACTGGACGCTGGGAGCGATCGGAGGTTCGGATCGGGCTTCCTGTAGAGCGGTACTCACTTGTGAGAGGCTATCATGTTTTTGTCGTGACATGAAGCGTCAGGATCGGCCAGGTTCGGCGCTTCCTGGTCGGGTTGATCATACATTTTTCTGGCGCAGCAGCCGTCCCCTTGCTTGAGGATCATTTCAGCATAAAGGCGCAGATCTTCGTCGGGATCAACCTGGCCACCGGGGACCTTGTCCACTTTGACAGTCTTGATCCATTCGTCGGTCACGCCTTCAAGATGCTGAAAAGCCCGCTTGGCCAATGCCTCGGTGTCCGTCTCGGGCGAAAGCATCTTTGCCTCTCGCATCTCTTTCGCCGCGGTGTGCAGCGTTTGTTCAGCGAGGCCGACAGACGGAATATATTTCAGCCGGCTGATCGCGACCGTGTTGAGCTCGACGGTCGAAGCGAGGTATTTTTTGTCGACTGCCATTTGTGCCGCCGCTTTGGGATTTTGTTGCACCCATACCGCTGCTTTTAGAATGGCTCGTGTGGCTCGCGCCGCGGTATCAGGATTGGCATCGATCCATTTCCCATTCGCGATGATCTCGCAGCAATACTCATCGGCATAAGGTTGGTCGGTTGCTTC
>QIAI01000400.1:6555-7527 GCA_003224995.1 Acidobacteriota bacterium | reverse complement strand
CCCAGATCCTTCGGCCGCAGCTTTCACCATCCGCGATGTGACCGCATCGAAGGTTTCCGTGACGGTCGCGCTGCGCTTCACGTGACGCGTACCCTCGACGATTCTCCGAGCCTTCTCCACGTCGCCGCTCGACTCCTTGATCCCAACGATGTTGGGATGTTCCGCCAGCTCAATTACTAGTTCTGCGGGCATGTCGTACCCGGTCGCCTGCGGAAAGTTGTAAATGAGCACCGGCAATGCGGAACGGTCGCCCACAAAGCGATAAAAGGCCAGCATATTCGCAGGTTTCATCTGACCCTTGTAGTAATGGGGCGTGCGCACCATCGCGACGTCATAGCCCAACTCCGCCGCATAGTCGGTCAAGCGCAGGGTCTCCGACGCCGATTCGATTCCGGTCCCGGCGATCAGCACCTTACGATTCGCAGTTGCCGCGAGCGCCGTCTTCAGGACCTCATGGCGCTCCTCATCGGAAAGCAGAATGGCCTCGCCGGTGGAACCGAGCACGACAATCCCCGCGACGGGCGTGCGGGAGTAGCGCTCCAGGTTTGCTTCGAGCTTTTTGTAATAAACCTTCCCGTCAGGATAGAACGGGGTTGTAATCGGAGGAAAAATGCCGGAAAGAAGCACAGGCCGCTCCTGAAATCGAGTGTCCGTATAAGAATAATCATCCGCCGCACCAGCGACAACCAAGCGCTGATGAGCAGGCACACTTAAACGCACATTTTCGCGGAGAACCTTATATCGCTGTTGCGGGCGTCACGCAGCGGCGTGGGCGGGCGCGAACTCTGCGGGCACGCCGCCGATTTGCGCCAGCAAGCCCAGTTGATCCCAATGATCCCAGCCCTGCACGATCTTGCCTTTGGCGTAGCGCAGGATGGTCACGCCCGAAACCGCGACACTTTTGCCGGTGGGCTCCACTCCCATGAAAGAACCACGATGGCTCATCTGCGCGCGCCAGCGCAGCACGACTCG
>QIAI01000400.1:2254-6481 GCA_003224995.1 Acidobacteriota bacterium | reverse complement strand
CCGTGATGCAGTTGGCCCTCGCCCACCGCTTCCGTGGAAGCCATTTCGTCAATCGATTCCAGCCGTCCCTGATTCCACACTTCTTCAAACCAGCGATGAGCCAGTTCCACATTTCTTTTTGACATGGTGCGCCTCCTTGGAAGACTGATTCGAGGCCCAGGAAAGGAACGGCCAAGGCTAGCAAAGTTACCGCACTTTGTCTTCCTTCATTTGGAAGCAGAGCCTATCCGCACGGACTGTACATCTTCCCTGCCGGATCCACTTCCATGCGAAACTGATCTTCGTTTCCTACGAAAAACTTTTGCTCCGTGCCTGAGCTCCCGTTCGGCTCGCTCATCTCTCCCCAAATCATGCCGCCTTTGCACCAGCCCGCATTCGAAAGCACTTGCCGAGTGTTTGCCGAGTCATAAAAGAACTGATCCCGTCCCCAACCCGAAGGCAGATCGGTTGACGTTTGCAAGCTTCCATCTCGAGCCACTTTCACCAACAAATATTTGCCTTCTCGAGGCAAGGGCGGAGCCGTTGCCACCCGGTAATCAACCCGCACCCAACCGACGTATCCGGAAGGAATGAGGAAGCGCGAAGGCGGGCGACGGTGCAGAAACAGATCGAGCACAAACGGCCCATAAAGAAAAACGCCCACCAAAACTGGCAGGCTGACTACGATCAAGGCAAGCGTTCCCGCGCGAGCTTTCCCCACGACTAGCGCCGTTTCGCGGCCACGCGCTCGGCGTGCAGATGCTGCAGTGCTTGCACACGCACTTCCCCGCGCTGCAGAGCGGCAATTCCTTCTGCCGCCGCCCGAGCCGCTGAGAGCGTCGTGATCGTGGTGATGCGCGCTGTTACCGCGGCGCGCCGAATCGCCTTCTCGTCGAAGAACGGATCCGCCCCATGCGGCGTGTTGATGATCAACTGAATGCGATCGCCCTTGATGAGGTCGACCACGTTAGGCCGGCCTTCCTTCACCTTGTAGACGCGTTCCACGCTCAATCCAGCCGCTTCAATGATGTCGGCAGTACCGGCTGTCGCGACCAGTTTGAATCCCATGTCGACGAATCGTCGCGCCACTTCCGCCACGCCTGCCTTATCGTGATCGGTCACGCTGATAAACACCGAGCCCTGGGTGGGCAACTTCTGTCCGGCAGCGATCTGCGCCTTGGCAAAGGCCTCGCCGAAGTTGTCGGCCACGCCCATGACTTCGCCCGTCGATCGCATCTCCGGCCCCAGCAAAACTTGTTCCATGGAAACACCGGCGACTTCACGTAGTAACCGCGTCCAGTATCCAGATCCGTGCCGCGTTCAATATTCTCCGGCAGGAACTCACGCAGCTTGCGTCCAGTCATGAGCCGTGACGCAATGCGCGCCAGTGGCACACCGGTCGCCTTCGATACGTAAGGCACGGTTCGCGAAGCCCGCGGATTCACTTCAAGCACGTATACCTTGCCGTGCTCTGCGCCATTCCCTTTCGATCCGCCATTGGTGCGGGGGATGGCAAACTGAATATTCATCAGCCCAACCACTTTCAATGCCCGCGCCAGCTTGAAGGTGTAGTCGCGCATGCGCTGCAGCAGGGGCGCAGGAATGTCCACCGCCGGCAACACACAGGACGAGTCGCCCGAGTGAATGCCCGCTTCCTCGATGTGCTGCATGATCCCGGCAATCACCACGTCCTCGCCGTCCGATAAGGCGTCGACATCCACTTCAATCGCGTCTTCCAGAAAGTGGTCGATGAGCACCGGGCGATCCTGCGAGTACTCTACCGCCTCCTTCATGTAGCGAACCACTGTGTCCTCGTCGTAAGCGATCACCATCGCCCGCCCGCCGAGTACGTAAGAAGGCCGCACCAGCACTGGGTAACCGACCCGCTTCGCTCCCTCAACCGCTTCTTCGAGCGAAGTGGCCATCGCGCCCGGAGCCTGCGGAATTTCGAGTTCGTCCAGCAATATTCCGAACCGCTTGCGATCCTCGCAGAGATCAATCGACTCCGGCGACGTCCCGATAATGGGCACACCCGCAGCCTTCAAAGGCAACGCCAGGTTCAACGGCGTCTGCCCGCCAAACTGCACAATCAAACCTACGGAAGCTTTGCCTCGAGCCTCGTGCTCGTACACGGCAAACACATCTTCCATAGTGAGCGGCTCAAAGTACAACCGGTCGCTGGTGTCGTAATCGGTCGACACCGTTTCCGGATTGCAGTTGATCATCACCGTCTCGAAGCCATCTTCATGCAGGGCAAATGATGCGTGGCAGCAGCAGTAATCGAACTCAATTCCCTGCCCGATGCGATTCGGCCCGCTCCCCAGGATGATGACCTTCTTGGTATCGGTAGGCGCCGCCTCATCCTCTTCTTCGTAGGTCGAGTACAGGTAGGGCGTATAGCTCTCGAACTCCGCGGAACATGTATCCACGCGTTTGTACACCGGCTGCACGCGATGTTTCTTGCGAAGGTGGCGAACCTTTTCGTGTGCGCCCTTGCCTTCGAGCCGCCACACGTTCGCCAGCCGAGCATCGGAGAAGCCCATGCGCTTAGCATCCCGGAGGACCTCGGTCGGAATCGATTCCAATGGGTGCTTCTCCAGTTCCAGCTGCATGTCGTTAATTTCTTTCAGCTGGTAAAGGAACCAGGGATCGATGGACGTGACCTTGGCGAGTTGCTTGACGGTGTAGCCCTGGCGCAGTGCGTAGCGCACGTAGCTGAGCCGCTCCGGATGCGGCGTAACCAGGCGCTGGGTCAGAATTTTCGGTTCGATTTTTTCCGAGCCTGGCTTTTTACCGGTGTCGAGCGCGCGCACTCCCTTCAGCAGCGCTTCTTTGAACGTGCGGCCGATGGCCATGACTTCGCCGACCGACTTCATTTGCGGCCCCAGACTCTCGTCCGCGCCCGGAAATTTTTCGAACTGCCACTTAGGAATCTTCACGACCACGTAATCCAGCGTCGGCTCAAATGAGGCCGGAGTTTTGCGGGTGATGTCGTTGGGAATTTCATCCAGCGTGTAGCCGACCGCCAGCTTGGCCGCAATTTTTGCAATCGGGAAGCCGGTTGCCTTCGAGGCCAGCGCCGAGGACCGCGACACGCGCGGATTCATCTCAATGACTACCATGCGGCCGGTTTCCGGATTCACGCCGAACTGAATATTCGAGCCGCCCGTCTCCACGCCAATTTCGCGAATCACGGCGATCGAGGCATCGCGCATGGCCTGGTATTCGCGATCGGTGAGGGTCTGCGCGGGCGCGACCGTGATCGAGTCGCCCGTGTGCACCCCCATCGGATCGAAATTCTCAATCGAGCAGATGATGATGACGTTGTCCTTGAGGTCGCGCATCACCTCCAACTCGTACTCTTTCCAGCCGAGCACGGATTCTTCGATCAACGCCTCGTGCACCGGGGAGAGATCAAGGCCGCGGGCGAGGAGTTCCATCAGCTCTTCGCGATTAAAAGCGATGCCCCCGCCAGTGCCGCCCAACGTGAACGAGGGACGAATGATGACTGGGAAGCCAATCTTGCCGGCGAATTCGAGGCCATCTTTGAGGTTATTCACCAGCGCGGACTTGGGGACGTCGAGGCCGATCTTCTGCATCGCGTCTTTGAAGAAGAGCCGGTCCTCGGCCTTCTTGATAGCGGCGATGTTCGCGCCGATGAGCTGCGCGTTGTACTTCTCGAGAATCCCGCCGTCCGAGAGTTCAACCGCCAGGTTCAAAGCCGTCTGGCCCCCAACGGTCGGCAGGATGGCGAAGCCGGCGCTGGGCGAGAGTTCCCGCTCGAGCCGAATGATCTCCTCGAGATATTCCCGCGTGAGTGGCTCGATGTAGGTGCGGTCGGCGATCTCGGGATCGGTCATGATGGTCGCCGGGTTCGAATTGGCCAGCACGACCTCGTAGCCTTCGGCCTTCAACGCCTTGCAGGCCTGGGTGCCCGAGTAGTCAAATTCCGCCGATTGCCCGATGACGATGGGCCCGGAGCCGAGGATCAGGATCTTCGAAATGTCGTTTCGTCGTGGCATGGAGAATCAGTCGTTGGTCGTTGGCACCCTAAGAGTTTTGTCAGTCGTTAGCACTTAAGAGTTCTGTAGTCCCTGAGAGTTCTGTCGTACCTAAGAGTTCTGTCATTCGTTAGTCATTGGCACCCTAAGATTTTGTCATCCCGAGCGTAGCGAGGGATCTGCAGTTTCCGTCAATCGCCCCGAGCACTCGCATTATCCATCATTCACTTTGGTTCTTTGGTAAACC
>QIAI01000400.1:0-2201 GCA_003224995.1 Acidobacteriota bacterium | reverse complement strand
AAGTCCTCCCACGTTGGGTTCATCGACTTGATCAGAGCTAACTTCTTTGGCCTTGACCATCCTTTGATCTCTTTCTCGCGCGCGATCGCGTTCCCGATGTACTTGAAGTTTTCGTAATAAACCAGGCGGTTGATGCGATAGCGCTTTGTGAATCCCTCGACTTCGCCGCTTTTGTGCTGCAACGCGCGGTGGTGAATGCTGTTGGTCACTCCCACATACAAAGTCAGCGAGCGACTCGACATGATGTAAACGTAGTAGCGCTTCTCATCGCTCAACTGCAGATCCCTCGCTTCGCTCGGGATGACAAACCTTAAAGGGACTTACTTCATGACGCGCCTGAGGACGCGCCGACACAGACCTGTCGAGATTTCCGCCTCCCTTGCATCCGCGACTTAAAGGCTGATCACCGCGGTCACCCTTTCCCCTCTTCCATCATCTTCACGAAATCCTTGAACAGATAATGCGAGTCGTGCGGCCCTGGCGCCGCTTCCGGGTGGTACTGCACCGTGAACAGCGGCAGGTTCCGGTGCCTCAGCCCCTCGAGCGTGTTGTCATTCAGATTGATGTGGGTGAATTCCACTTCGCTCTGCGGCAGCGAATCGGGATCGACTGCAAAGTTGTGGTTGTGAGCGGTGATCTCGATCTTGCCCGTCCCCAGCTGTTTCACGGGATGGTTTCCGCCATGGTGGCCGAACTTGAGTTTGTACGTCTTCCCGCCTAACGCCAGCCCCACCAGTTGATGTCCCAGGCAAATTCCGAAAATCGGCTGGCGGCCCATCAGTCGTCGGATGTTATCTACCGCATAGCTGCAGGGTTCCGGATCGCCGGGGCCATTCGACAAAAAGATGCCGTCGGGCTTGAGCGCCAGAACATCTTCGGCGGGAGTCTGCGCAGGCACGACCGTTACTTTGCAGCCCTCGCCTCGCAGCTTGCGCAGTATGTTCTGCTTGATGCCGTAGTCGTACGCGACGACATGGAAGCGCGGCGGCTCGTCTTTCACGCCCACGACGGCAACCGGTTCGTGCGAGCGCTCGCCCACTTCCCAGACATAAGGTCGCTTCGTGCTCACCACCTTCGCCAAATCCATCCCATCCATCTTCGGAATGGACAGCGCCTTGGCGACGAGCTTGTCGGGATCGGCCTCCATGGTCGAGATCACCCCGCGCATCACGCCGTGGTCCCGCAAATGCCGCACCAGCGCGCGTGTATCGATCTCAGCCAGCACCGGAATTTTGAACTGTTCCAGATACTCCTCAGCCACCTGCTGCGAGCGCCAGTTCGAGCTCACTTTCGAGAACTCGCGCACGATCAGCCCCTCGATGTAGGGATGCGTGGCCTCGTTGTCTTCTGGATTGGTGCCGTAATTCCCGATTTCCGGAGTGGTCAGAACAACAATCTGTCCGGAATAGGATGGGTCGGTGAAAATTTCCTGGTAACCGGTGATGGAAGTATTAAAAACGACTTCCCCGTAGCATTCGCCTTTGGCGCCGTAACCTTTGCCTCGGAAGATGCGCCCATCTTCGAGGGCAAGGATTGCTTGCATTCCTGCTCCCGGGATTGGATTTTAGAGATTTTAGCAGCAATGCCCGATTCCACCAATGGCTTTGGCAGCTTAGTTTTCCACCGCTCGCAGAATGTATTCCGTCAACAGCCGCTCGGTCTGCTCATGCATGCCCTTGGTATTAAAATTCGTGCTGGTCAGCACCACGCTCATGTCCAGTCCCGGAAAAACCAGGATTTTGTTCCCGCCATTGCCGCTCATGAAAAATGCCGGATAGCTCTTATTCATCGATCCGCGCATGCGGCCGCGTGGAAGCCTTCACCCAAGGCTCGTCCACGATCCGCTTCCCATGCCACTCCCCGCCACCCCGGTACAGTTCCGCAATCTTCAGCAGATCCCGGCTGTTGATGCGCAGCCCGCCCCCGGTCTGCGGAATGTTCAGCGGCGAATAGACCCATACCGCATCCGTGATCCCCAGAGGCCCAAACAGCTTCTCCTGGGCATATCGATCGGTGCGCATCCCGGTCGCCTTCGCCAGGACTTCGCTCAAGACGAACACTCCCCCGGTGCAATAGCTGAAATATCGCCCATAGGGCGGCGCTTCTACCTGCTCACCCAGGTGCATCCGCCCGCGCACCGGCAGGTCGAGAATGAACTGTGCCCAATCTTCCACCACGTACATACGCTCTTCATTGCCGCG
>QIAI01000399.1 GCA_003224995.1 Acidobacteriota bacterium | reverse complement strand
GTGCTTCAAAGCACGTCGATAACTTGGGAGCGTACAGCATCCCGTCGGAGACCGGCCTTCTCATCCCATCTGGTTGCGGCAATCGGTCATTTGAGCGCGTTGTTCGGTTGATCGTTGGCTTTTTGAGTGACGTCTTCCTAGCTCTGACGCAGGGGCGAATCTTCGACGGTTTTTTCGGAAAGAGCAGGATCAACTTTCTGGCGTTCGATTCCACGAACTGAGTTGGATGAGTAGAAGGTGGCCCTGTCTTTGCACTCAATCTCTTCATTCATTGAAAAGCACAAAACCAGACGGCTTCGTACCTTTCGCGTAACTAGGACCTCAATTGCTGTCGGTCGCGCTCAAGTTCATGGCTTCTTGTCTTCCTTCTTTTGCGGAACCTGCCCGGGGAAAGTAGTCCCCAGTTCTCGCAGAACTGCGCGAGCCTCATCATCACCCGCGGCAAGTGCCAGCGCCTTTCGCAATGCCCGGATTGCCTCGGGGTGGTTCCCGGCGCGATAGGCCGTGAACCCGAGATTGCGCATCAGGTTGGGTACTTTGGGATCCCATCCTTCCGCTTCCTGGTAGTGTCCGAGAGCTACGGCATACTGCTTCTGCATTGCTTCGACCGTAGCCAGATCACTGAAGGCGCCGCCAAGAACAGAACGCAAGAATTTTTCCTGGGCCGCTGCCTGTCTCTCCTGACCCTGTTTCAGCTCGGCGTGCGACAGCGCGTTGCTGCCTGACGGCGTGGCCGCATCCTTGCCGGTACCTCCCAGGGGGACCGGCGGCTCGTTTTGCGCAAGGCTGGAGACATCGGCTGAAGAAAGTCCGGATCCACCCGAATCACCCATGCCACTCCCTTCCTGGTTGTCGGCGAGGATGTTGCGCTGAATCGCGCGTGCCTTTTCGAAGTATTGCTCCCCTTCCGCTGCTCTTCCGGAAGCAATGAGAATCCGGCCAAGACTGGTGTAGGCCTTCCGGATATCGGTGTGAGCGTCTACGCCGCTACGTTCCGCGAGTGCAATTGCCTTCCGGAAGAGCCGCTCCGCGCGCTGATTTTCCTTGCGGCGGTAAGCATTCAGCCCCAGGTACAGCCAGGCTTCCGATGAAGACGGGTTCAATCTCGCGGCCTCCCGCAGGTAGTGATCCGCCTCCGGCTGGTGCGAACTGAACGACAGATAGCCCAGGAGATAGTTCGCATAAAAATTTCCGGGGTCGACTCGCAGTTGCTCGAGGAATTGCCGGCGGGCCTCCGGCGTGAGCACCCACTCGCTCTGCATCAAGTAGGTCAGGCCGAGAAAGTAGTGGCCGTTTGGAACTTTGGGATCGAGTGAGAGCGCACGCTGGAACTCCCGGATAGCGTCGCCGTAAAGGGTGGCTTTTCGATAAGCGTCGCCGAACAAGAGATGCAGGCCGCTGCGATCACCATACGACACCGTCATCTCCAGGAAAATGGCTGCAGCTTTTTCCTTCTCTTTTAATCGGAGCAAACAACTGGCGAGACCGTAGCTGGTTTCGCGGTCGGGACGAATCTCGAGGGACTTCTCGAAAGACTCTACCGCGGCGCGGTAGTCCTTTTTCTTCATCTGCGCCTGGCCCTGAATGCTCCAGGCCTTGGCGTTGCGCGGATCGGCGGCAAGAGCCTGGCTGATCTCTTTGAGTGCTTCGTCCACCCGGCTCGTAAGCAAGTTGGCAGCAGCGAGATCGACGTGCGCATCTGCAACATCCTCGAACTCGAGGGACCTGCGGGAGAACCTGGCGGCCTCGGGATATGCGGCTTCAAAGAGGCGCAACTTTCCCATTTCGCGGAGTCCAAGAGCGATTATCTTCTCGCTGGCGGCAGCGGCAGCGGGCAAGTCACCCGCCTCCTTCGCCGAGTTCGCAGCGGCAAATCGCCGATCAAATTCGTCGAGTGGTGACGCGGGCTTCTGTTGCGCGCTGGCTCGCACGCACCCCAGAAAGGCAAGCAGGAAAAGGCACGCGCCACGCGCAAACCGGCTCCAGAGAGTGACGTTCGAAGACCGGGAAGGTGGGGTATGGATCAAAGCCGAATATCCCAGGTTGGCACCTTAAAAGTACATGCTTGGTGGCGAGCTGTTCAAGTCGCGGCATTTGGCGAGAAATCGCGATTACGCTTTTGACCCTCGGTCAGTCTGTCAGGAATGTAGTCCTGCAACCAGCGAGTAAATCCGTTGTAAGAATTCCGCTTAACACGTATACCGCGAACCAGTTTTCGAATGAAGTTCTTGCGATCAAACCCGCTTTCGGGAGCACACTTGTTGATCCCGATTTCGTTAATCCGCTTCTTCACTTCTTCGCTTGCCAACACTTTCCCAGTCCTCCCGTATTCGGTAGCCTCAAACTCCAAAACGCTCATATCCTCGCCTTCTTCCCATTTCCGACCCGTTTCCTTGCCCACATAACGAATGTCCCCCCGCGTTACCCACGTGGCAAGAAATTACACCTAAAAAGGGCGCAACAAAGGCGCATACTTGGACTGTTCATTGAAAATAAGCAGCCATCTCGGTGGGTGGGGATGGGTGCTCTGTTGCGGAGGAATTCTTGTCTTTGTCGCCGCAGCGATCATCCCCGGACTAGACGACCGGCAATCACGCCAGCGCGCGAACGAGGCCTCCGCAGTGGCCACTCTCCGCACGGTTACCACACTTCAAAGGAAATATGCCGCTGCTCACCCGGAGAAGGGGTTCGCGTGTGAATTACCGCGCTTAAGACCGCCGGAACAAGCGCAGGACGCTGACTACAATCCATTGGGATTTCTGATAACACGGACGCATTCTGGCTACAAATTCGCACTTGTCAACTGCCACTCTGAAGCAAACGGAGAAATTGCCCACTACCAAGCGACTGCGGTACCCGCTGTGCGTGGCGCGACAGGGTTCAAGGCATTTTGCACTGACGATTCTGGCTTGCTCTGGTATGACGCCGCAGGGTCTGCGACAGATTGCTTGACCTCCCGACGTTCGCCCGCAATCTTTGACTGGCGATAAATCGCCTCTC
>QIAI01000398.1 GCA_003224995.1 Acidobacteriota bacterium | reverse complement strand
CAGTCCCTTTTCTTCCAGCCGCTTCCAGGTGGTGCCGCCGTCGTGCGAGCGGTAAATACCGCTGCCGGGGCCGCCGCTCGCAAGATTCCATGGCACGCGGCGAACCTGCCAGAGCGCCGCGAACAAGATGTTGGCATTGTGGGGATCAAACGCAATGTCGACCGCACCCGTGTTCTCATCCTTGTAGAGAACTTTGTCCCAAGTCTTGCCGCCATCGAGGGTGCGAAAGACTCCGCGCTCGGAGTTGGGCCCGTAAGGATGCCCGAGAGCCGCGACGAAGGCAATGTCGGGATTGCCCGGGTTGATGATTACTTTACCGATGGCACGCGAGTCGCGCAGGCCCAGGTTTTTCCAAGTCTTGCCGCCGTCGAGAGTTTTATAGACGCCGTCGCCCTGCGAGATGTTGCCGCGCAGGCAGGCCTCTCCGGTGCCGACGTAGAGAATATTCGGATCTGAAACCGAGACGGCGAGACTGCCAATCGAAGAAGTTCCTTCCTTGTCGAAAACGGAAGTCCAGGTCAGGGCGCCATCGTTCGACTTCCAAACCCCGCCCCCGGTGCCGCCGAAATAATAAGTGGTGGGATCACCCGGAATGCCCGACGCAGTCAGTGAACGTCCGCCACGATAAGGACCGACGAGCCGGTACTTCATCCCCTTGAAATTTGGGTCTTCGTTGACTGCAGGCTCGGGATTCTCCGGCTTGGCTGTGACCTGCGTCGTCGGCTCCGCGCCCTTTTTTTCCGGAGAATTTTTCTGCGCTACGACGGATATCGAAAGACCGAGGCAGACGATCACAGAGACGAGTACCAGACGTGCCGGAGGAATTCGGGTCATCATGAGTTCATGTTCTCCAAGGGAAAAATAGACCGCGCTATCCTAAACCTTTGTGAAGTCAGACGGAAAGAGAACAGTTGGGTGAGCAGGAGCTGTCAGGGAAGCTCTGACTCAAGGACACGTTTGCGCCGGAACTGGCGATGGCGCTCCGAGGCTGAGCTATTTTTTGTCTTCCAGCAGGGCTCGCGCAGCTTCGAGTTCCTTGGCCTTCACGGAATCGACTTTGGGATAGGAGAGGTTGAGGTCCTTAAGTGTGTCGATGATCGCCTCGGCGACCGCGATGTGCGTAAACCATTTGTTGTCGGCAGGAATGACGTGCCAGGGTGCATCCGGCGTGGCGGTGTGTCGAATTAAGTCTTCATAGGCATCCATGTAGTCATCCCAAAAGGCACGCTCGCGGACGTCTGCGGCCGAGAATTTCCAGTTCTTCTCCGGATCATCAAGACGCGCGAGAAAACGGCGCTTCTGCTCCTTGCGGGAAACATTCAGAAAGAATTTTCGAATTACGATGCCGTTGCGCGTCAGGTAACGCGCAATGGAGCAGATGTCTTCGAAACGATCTCGCCAGATATCCTTGCGGAGCAGCGACGTCGGAATTCTTTGCGCCTGCACAAGTTCTTTGTGCACCCGAACCACCAGCACTTCCTCATAGTAGGAACGATTGAAAATGCCGATGCGGCCACGCTCGGGCATGCGAACCATAGCGCGCCACATGTAATCGTGATCGAGCTCTTCGGTGGAAGGCGCTTTGAAGGAGTACACCTGGCAGCCCTGCGGATTGACTCCTGACATGACGTGCTTGATGACTCCGTCCTTGCCGGCTGCATCCATAGCCTGGAAGATGAGCAAGAGGGCCCAACTGTTCTGGGCATACAGTTTGTCCTGCAGGTCGGCGAGCTCGTGGACTCCACGCTCCAGAAGTTCCGTGGCCTCCTTCTTATCCTTGACGCCCGCCGTGTGCCCCGGGTCGTAATCCTTCAGGCGAAAATGTTTTCCGTGGTCGACCCGATAGGGTTTCACCAGCTTGGCGGAAATCTTTTTCATAGAGGCTCCGATCGATTTCGCAGCAGGGCGATAAGGAAGGCTGCGGCGAAGGGAAGAGTGTATCAGTGCGGCAGAAAAGGCAGAAAGCAGCGACTTCGATTCCGGCTGGCACAGACACCAAGGTGCATGGACTATCAGTAGGGCAAGAGCTTGGGCAAATGCAGTTACGATTCCGCATCAGTCTTCCGCAGCGTTAGGAGTACTGAGAGTGCGATGGTAGCCGCGGAGACGCGAGAAGCAAATCTTACGGCCGAGGCCAGTAGCTCGTGCTCAGTAAAGATTAATACCGATAAGAGCATCGATCGTCACTTCTATATCGGCGGGCGGAACGGTTACATCCTATATCGCGGAGTGATTGCGCGCAGCCGCCATGGTTAACCAGGGCGCGGCTTGAAGTGATAGACCACATCCTGTTTGGAAGGAATGGGTACACCATCGCGGGTGGCGGGATGGAAATGCCAATTCTCGAGCGCGGCGAGGACTTTGGCATCGACGGCCGGCCCCATACTCTGGGTGACGCTTTTCCTCACAATGTTTCCCGTCTCGTCGATGATGATCTCGACGACGACATTCCCCTCGGGCAGCCCTCGCAAATCATCCGAATTGACGTGGGGCTCCGAGGTGACGGCGGGCAGAGCGGGCCGGACATCTTCCCCGGAAGCCGAACCGTCGGAAAGTGAGCCGTAGGGAGATCCAGCCGAGGGTGCTGGCGCGGCCGTCGAGGCAGTCTCGGTTTGCTTCTCGCTGTCTTGTGGGGAAGCGGGTGCCACAGCGTTCAACTGCCGGCGGTCGACCTTCTTCCACAGCAACTGGCTCTTC
>QIAI01000397.1 GCA_003224995.1 Acidobacteriota bacterium | reverse complement strand
TGTAGGCCGATTGCACGTCTGACGGTTTTCCGAACGCCTCAAGAACAATATCGATCGGGCCATCGTGCAGGTGAAGCCGGCGCCCGTCGGGGAGTAGTCGCACTTGCGCTCGCTCTCTCATAAAGTTGTACCCGGAGGCTTTGAGCGATGCAGCGGCCATGGGTTTTCGGCCCGCGCCGATACATGCCGCCGCCCATCTTCCGGCATGATCGACTGCAAGGGGCGGACATGATCCATGTAACCGCCAAGCTGCCCGTAGTCCTCGAGCGTCAGTGTGAACTCGATCGGCGCAACGAGCGCCGGGGTTGGAACATAACCAAACGCATTTTCCGGCATCCGGCTCACATCCACCATAAAGGTGATGCCGCCACCCGGCCAGATATATGCAGGCGCTCCGCCACACGTGACCCGCGTCAGCGCATCGCGAACCGAGTGCGTCAGGCGCACGGGATTTTCGGTCACTCCGGCCCGCAGCGATCCGCCCGCACCGCCCATGAACAATACCGTGCACAACGCCGGCTCGCAATTTTCCTTGATGCGAGCCACCGATTCGCTGAGCTGGCTGGGAAGATCCTGCATCACCGGTCGAAGATTTTCATCAAGTTCGAAATAAGCATGATGCTCGCCGGTCGTGCTGACCATGAGCAACCGAAGTCCCGGCCAGGCCAACTTTGGTTTGAAAGGCAGCAGGATCGCCAGTGGATCTTCGACGTTGGTCCCGCCCCAAGCCGTGCCTGGCTCCGCCACCTGAAAATAACGGCCGGGCGTCGAGCGTCGGCCCTTGATGCGGACTCCAGTCTCGGGCACTCCCAGCAATTTTCCTGCCTGGTGCTCCGACAACACCCCGGTGATGTGGTCGTCCACCACTACGACTTCGTCCACCTTGCCGAACCATTGCTTCGCAAACATGCCGATGGTAGCCGACCCACAACCCACCCTCATCCGTTCTTCGCGAACCTTGTCGATGATGGGTGGCCTGCCCGCTTGCACCACCACCGATACGCCTTCATCAATCGTCAACTCGACCGCCTTGCCGTTGCACAAACTCAGCAGCGTCTCGCAGCTTACGGTGCCCTCATGGCGGCTCCCACCAGTGAGATGGCGAACTCCACCGAGAGAAAGCATCTGGGACCCATACTCGCTGGTGGTGACGTGCCCCACCGGCTCGCCTTGAGCACGAACCACGTTTCTTTCTGGACCAAGATGCCGGTCAGTATCGATTTTTACCTTCACCCCGCAATAGCTGAAAATCCCCTCCGTGACTACGGTGACCATATCGACGCCTTCGACTGCGGAGGAGATGATGAATGGAGCAGGCTTGTAATCGGGATAGGTGGTGCCTGCGCCGATAGCCGTGACGAAGGTTTCCGGACTGCTTACGATGTTGCCGTCCCACTCCTGCTCGCGGCCGAGAAATGGGACAATCGAACTGCCTCGGGCCAGTGCACGATCCAGCACTAAATGCGGATCAACCCGCACCAGTTGGCCATCACGATTCCCGTAGCGGTCGCATGCGCCCAACCGGCCCGGCTTGATGTAACACAGAACCGGGCACGCATCGCAGCGAATTGCGTCGTCCTCAGGCGCCATTGCTGCCCTCAGCTCGCGCTGCCAGAATCGCCGCCCGAATTCGATCGGGAGTCGCCGGCACGCGCCGGATGCGCACTCCCGTAGCATCGTAGATCGCGTTCAAAATCGCGGGTGCGGTCGGAATCACCGCTTGCTCTCCGATCCCTTTTGCACCGAAAGGCCCGATGGGGGACGGATCTTCAATCAAAATCGATTCCACTGGCGGGATATCGCCGGCGGAAGGAATCAGATAATCGTGAAGGTTCTCACCCTTCCCCGGAAAAAATTCCTCCATCAAGGCTTGACCCAGACCTTGCGCTACGCCTCCCTCAATCTGTCCTTCGACGAGTGTGGGATTAATCGCGCGTCCCACATCGTGAGCGGCCGTGATCTTGAGCACCTGCACCGTTCCCAGATCCATATCAACCGCAAGTTCCGCCATATGGGCTCCGAAGCCGAAGACCGCATACGGAACACCCTGCCCATTCTCGTCGAGCGGACTGGTGGGCGGATCGAAGGTGGCCTCTGCCGTGACGACGTAGCCGAATTGATCCAGCGGGAACCCGTTCAGCGATACGGTTTCACATCGGCCGCCCTGAACCCTGACGTTTCCGTTTCCTAACTCTAAAATCTCCGATTCGGATGCCTTCGCAAGTTTCAGGATTTCTTGCCTTAACTTCACGCCCGCCATGGCAGCTGCTTTGCCGGTGACGAAGGTCTGCCGCGAAGCCGATGTCTTCCCGCAATCGGGAGTGACCGCTGTGTCGCCTGAGACGAGATCGAAGCGATTGATGGGAACCTGCATGGCATCGGCACAGATCTGCGTCACAATGGTGTTCGATCCCTGTCCGATGTCGACCGCACCCTGATGCAACGCGATCCTGCCGTCGGGCTTCAATCCCACCCGCACCGTCGAGGGATTCGGCAGGGAGGTATTGCCGCAGCCGTACCACATTCCCGCCAGCCCGACTCCCCGCCTCATGGGACCCTTGCTTTGCGCATTGAAGCGAGTGGCATCCGCGCGCGCCGCCAACCACTTCGGTCGCAATGCTTCGAAGCACGCTCGCATACCCACTCCCTCGCCCAGAACCTGCCCCGTCACCGTGGGGGAATCAACTTCAAGGGCGTTGAGAATGCGAAACTCCAGCGGGTCCATGGAGAGCTTTTCCGCGAGTTGGTCATACACCTGTTCCTGCGCGATTGCAGTTTGTGGAACGCCAAATCCCCGGAACGCTCCAGCCGGTACAAGATTTGTATGAATGGCGCGCGTGATCGCCCGGTAGTTCGGAACTTTGTAGGGGCCGGAGGCATGCACTGGCACGCGTGCCGTTACGGTC
>QIAI01000396.1 GCA_003224995.1 Acidobacteriota bacterium | reverse complement strand
GCGACGCCGGCGGAATCTTTCTTCTCGGGCGATTCTCCGACGACAGAATCGGGCGAAGACTGCCCGAAAACGAATGCACTGCTGAGCGCGATCCACGCCGTCAGGCATAGCAAGATTGTCCTGGGCTTCCGGGTTACTTGGGTCACCTACTGGAGCTCCCCGCTCGTTGCTAGAATGCGCCTGAGTGCGCACGCGTGTCATCTTCTTACTGTCGAGCCTGCTGGTCACCGCACTAGCGGACGTGCGCTCCGTGGCGGACGTGATCCATCTGAAAAACGGGCGCAAGATCTGGGCCGATCACGTACGCGAGAATGGCAACCACGTCGAATACGATGTGGGGGAAGACTCCTACAAAATTTCAAAAGCCTCGGTCGAGAGCATCGAAGCCGGCGGCCTTGCGCCTGCCTATGCCTCTTCGTCAGGAGCACAAGGCGCAGCCAAGGACCTGCCCACGTTCGTTCCGCAAGACAGCCTGGCCGGACACGAGGATCTCGCCACCAAAGTAGTTCGCGACGGCAAAGTCGATCCAGATGCTCTGACGTCTCTTGAGCGCGAAGGTAAGCCGGAGCTGTCGGCAACCGCGTATTTCCTGGCAGGGAAACACGAATTCGAACACGGCAACCTTCCGCAGGCGCGCCGCTATTTCGAAACCGCTCTGCGCTTTGAGCCGGAAAATTCCACCATCCTGAATTATTACGCAATGGCGCTGGTGCGATCGGGCAGTGCGGCTGCAGCCCTTTCGTATGCCGAACGTTCGACGCGCGCCAATCCCAACTCCGCCGATGCGTATACGGTTCTTGGCTACGTACAATTTTCTGCGGATCGGACCAAGGAAGCGATTCGCTCATGGAAGCGCTCGCTCGAACTGCGTCCCGACTCGGTGGTGGAGCAATATCTCGCTAAGGCCAACCGCGAGGCCACGACCGAAGCCGATTTTGCGCAGCGCGAAAGCAGCCATTTCACTTTGCGCTATGAGGGCAAGCAGACTTCCGAGCAGTTACGACGGGAACTAATTGCGACCCTCGAAGCCGAATACGATGATCTGGTCCGCCAGCTGGGAGTGGCGCCCCGGGCCAGTATCCCGGTCATTCTTTATACCGAGCAGGCGTTCTTTGACGTGACCCACGCTCCTTCATGGTCGGGCGCGGTCAATGATGGAAAGCTGCGCATCCCGGTCAGCGGCTTGTCCGGAATGACTTCAGACCTCGCCCGGGTTCTAAAGCATGAATTGGCGCATTCTTTCGTCAATCAGGCCTCCGGAGGGCGTTGTCCTACCTGGTTGAATGAGGGCATCGCCCAGGCAGTTGAGCCAAAATCGCTGTCTTCCGAGGGGCGGCGCCTGGGGCAGATGTTTCGTGCTCAGCAAGCCATTCCCTATAACGTTCTGGAAGGCAGCTTCATGCGCTTCTCCTCCATGCAGGCCGTCGTCGCCTACGCCGAGTCGCTCGCGGCAGTGCAATACATCAGCGAAACTTATGGAATGAGCGATGTGGAACGAATTCTTGAGCGCATCGGCCAAGGCAGTTCCGGGGAAGCCGCCCTGCGTGCGACCATCCACTCCGATTACGGCCAGATGGAAGGCGAAGTCGGCAAGTTTCTGGGCAGCAAGTACGGCGAGTAAGGGCCCAATCCCCCCACTTCTGTCCAGTAGCCAACCTTTCGCCAGTATGCTAATTTCACCCCTGCTCGCGCCATGATGTCTCTGCTCAGTTTACGCAAAAAGAAATTGCCTCCAGCGATTGAGCCGGTCGCCTCGGCCTTCCCGCTTCTGCGGGATGCGGAAATCGCCGCCGCTTTTGCCGGCCAGCGCAGTGCTGGGGATTTCTACGATTCGTTCCGCGTCAGCCCCTCGCGCGTCCTCTTTGCATTGCTGGATGTTGCCGGCCGCCGCCAGCAAAATCAGGACATTTTGGCGAAGGCCCAGCGCGTTTTCCGGGAGGTCGGCTCGGAGCTTCTGTCGCGACCCGACGCCAATGAGAGCGACGCCATGACCGAACTCTGCCTGCAACTGAACCGCGCCATCATGGAAGCTGCCGGAGGTGTGCACTCCAGTCCGGCCTTCGCCGGCTGCTACAACGAAGACCTGGGGATTGTCTGTTACTTCAACTCCGGACATACCCCGGCGCTGGTGCGCCATTCCAACGATGTTTCCGAACTGGGCGCGACCGGATTGCCGCTCGGTCTTTTTTCCCTGGGTACCGCCGAAGCCCGCGTGATCGCGATGGAACCGGGAGCGGCCCTTGCCTTGGTCTCCCGCGGGGTGGTAGAGGCGGAAAGCAAACGCGAGGAATTCGGCCTGGCGCGGGTGGAGGCGGCCTTAAAGAGTGCGGAATTAAACGCGGCTCATCACATCTGCCGCTCTATCCTGGACCACGTACAAAGGTTTACCTCTGCGGCCCCGCTGCATGACGACATCACTGCCTTAGCCCTGGTAAGAACGAGCGCCTCATAAGAGCAAGCAAGGAAGTGCTTTCTCGCCGTCTTGAAGGTATCCTCTCTATCGGCTGGCTCCGCGCCAGCCTCCAGGGTTACAATCTCCCTAAAGCATGCAATCCCATGGTTCAAGCGAGTCTCGGTGGGTCCGAAACTCCTGGTGATTTCCCTATGAAGAGAGTGCCGTTTACCGTTTTTGTTGTCCTCCTGTTTGCGCTGCCTACTTTGCTGAGCGCCGACGCGGTGGTCGAAGAGATTATCGCCCGCGTTAATAACTCAATCATTACGCGCTCGGAATACGCTCGCAGCAAGGAACAGCTGAAGGAAGAAATCAAGCAGCAAGATCCCAACAACGCAGACAAGCAGTTTGCGGAGAAAGAGAGAGATGTTCTTCGCGACCTGATTGACCAGCAGCTTTTGCTGGAAAAGGGCAAGGATCTCGGCATCACGGCCGACACCGAGCTGATCAAGAAGCTCGACGAGATGCGCAAGCAGATGAACCTTGACTCCAT
>QIAI01000395.1 GCA_003224995.1 Acidobacteriota bacterium | reverse complement strand
CTCGACATTCAAAAGATGCGATTTGCCAATCGCCTGCAGCTTTCGGTCAATGTTCCGGCTGAATACATGGCAGCGCGCGTTCCCAGTCTGATTCTGCAGCCCATGGTCGAAGATGCCATCGAGCACGGCATCGGCAAGCGCGCAGCGGGCGTTATCATTCGGGTGGGCGCCGCTCGCGATAATGGCCTGTTACCACTTTCTATCTACAACGACGGTCGGCGCATTCCTGATGATTGGGAGCAACTCCGCGCCGGTGTGGGTATTTCCAACGTGCGTGCGCGGCTGCTAAGCCTCTACGGGAGCGCAAGCGCCTTGAATATCCACAATCGGGACCGCGGCGTCGAGGTGCAGCTGTCCGTCCCGTTCAAGGTGGAAGAGGGATGAGCCCCGACGCGATTTCGGGCAAGCTGCGTGCGCTGGTCGTGGACGATGAACCCCTCGCCCGCTCAAACGTCGTGCTCCTGCTTCGCGAGAACCCGGAGGTTGAATTGCTTGGAGAGTACGGCACGGCATCCGAAGGCCTCGAAGCGATTCGGCGCCTGAAACCCGACCTGGTGTTCCTCGATGTTCGCATGCCCGAGTGCGATGGCTTCGACATCCTCGAGATGCTAGGCGCTGACGCTCAGCCGTCGGTCATGTTCGTGACCGCTTACGATGAGTACGCCCTGAAGGCTTTCGAAGCCGGGGCTCTCGACTACTTGCTTAAGCCGTTCAGCAATGCGCGCTTTGCGCGTGCCCTGCAACGCGCCGGAGAACGGATCGCCGCGCGCAAGGGTCTCCCTGCCCGCATGGATCGCATCGCTGTCAAAACCGCCGGCCGGGTTACGTTTCTGAATGTTTCAGAGATCGACTGGATTGAAGCTGCGGATTACTATGTCAGCCTTCACGTCGGACGGAAGACGCATCTGTTGCGACGCAGCATGACGGAACTGGAGTCTGATCTCGACCCCGCCCGTTTCTGCCGCATCCATCGTTCCACCATCGTTAATCTGGAGCGCGTCCGCGAATTGCGCTTCGATGGGGATGGCGAATACGAGATTGTGCTCGAGGACGCCACCAAACTGCGCCTCAGCCGACGCTATCGCAAGGACCTGCAGTCCAGGCTGGGACAGTCAGTGGAGGTCAAGACTTAGGGTGCGCCCTACGTTCCGCCACGAAATTACCGGCTGGCCGCCTTGATCAGAGCCTCAAAAATCGCGCGCGAAGCTCGGTCCGCCTCCACCGAGCGCTCTGGATGCCATTGCACGGCCAGGACAAAGTGCTCCGGATCGCTGCTTTCCAGCGCCTCCACAATCCCGTCTTCCGGGCAGCGTGCCACAATACGCAAGCCTTTCCCGACTGCGTCCGCGGATTGATGATGGCTGGAATTCACCGGAAGGCGTGACGCATTGCCATGCCCGTCCCTCACAATCTGCGCTAGCCTTGAGTCTTCATCCACGACGACATCATGAGCTACAGCGACCTTCCGTCCGGCCTCGTGATTGATGGGTGACTGGATGTCCTGCACCAGGGAGCCAGCGCGGTAAACATTCAGAATCTGCAACCCGTAACAGATCCCAAGCACGGGCTTTCGGTTGGCGTAAGCCTCGTCCAGCAGAATCCCGTCTACGCGGTCGCGAGGCAAGTCAGCATCTGCCGTTTTCGGATCGCGACGCTCGCCATACTTCCGGGGATCCACATCGGCCGGGCTGCCGGGCAGCAACACGGCATCGCACTCACCGGCCAGCCGCCTGACTTCGGCAGCGCTCTCGCTCAGAGGAATTGCGATGGGCGTTCCTCCCGCCAAATGGACCGCCTGCTCATATTGCGGAAAGGCTCGTCCGGCATACTCCGGGTCTCCAGAGTGCGGGACGGGAATGGCAATGCGAGGTCGCATCAGAGTTGAAACAAACTATAAAAACCGAGTTCCAGGTTTACGCGCTATCGGCTCGCGCGTGCCACTCCATCCAGAGCTTTCGCCTGGCGGTAATGCCGAATCTCCATTCCCAGGGACAGCCCCAGCACAATGACGCCGACGACCCCCGCCGCCGGAGCAGCGATGTGGCGGTACGCAAAACGCAGATCCGGTGGGGTGCCATGAACTCTCGCCAAGATCACCATGCCTACCAGCGCCACAAGCAGAAATACGGCGAAACTCAGCAGCGTCGACAGGAACGCCACAAAAAGCGCCCGTGCGGGAATCATGTACCAGCGCGGCTTGTCAGGTCCAGAACTCGCCACGTTTCCTAGACTACACGCATTGGGAGGAACGACTCTGCGGATGGTCGGTTTTAGACACAAAACTGAGGGTTAGGGCTATTGATTCAAACCTTTATGGTCCCCAGCTGAACGGTGCCTTGGCAGGCTCGCCGTACTGGTACTGGTGTGGGCAGATTGCTTTTCCACAAGTCAGTTGACCTTTTGGGCGAGCCGCTGACAGAGCTCGGCGGGTTGCACCCCAAGCGGTGCGCTACAATGCTGGAATGTCGCAAGCTGCGCCGGCCTTTACGCGGACCCCAGCGGAAGTGGTCCGTCAAACTCCCGTGTCGCAGGCGTCCAATGGCGTCTGCTATGCCAGTTCGGGCGAGGTCACCATCGCTGAAGGCGACCTGGAGCGCATGGTCGCGGCTGTGCCGCGCAGCGCAGCGGCCGCCCTTGAGCGCAAGGCGTACTACTTTGTCCCGCTTACGGTTAGCCAAGGCGAGGATACTGTCATCGCTGACCGCTATGACGTTGTGCTCAGCGACAGTGCCGTTTGCCATCGCAACCTGAATCTCGGGGATGCGCAGTGCGTCTTCATCTCTACCCGCCTCATGGACGACAAGTTCTCGGTTGCCTTCGAGTTCTACATCAACGTGGGGCACGCCATTGTGGAACGGATCGGGGTTTCCCAAGCCTTCGCCGATCTCGCCTGGAAGCAGGTGGAAGGCGGCGTGCGCGGGGAGACTTCCCTGGATGCCTGGGAAGCACGGAAGGGCGCTACCGGGCCGGGGTCGGACACCGAAAAGTACAAAAACGAATTCTTCGCTGC
>QIAI01000125.1 GCA_003224995.1 Acidobacteriota bacterium | reverse complement strand
CCCACTGCTATCAATCCGCAGATTGATCGCTTGCCTCTGGAAGCCACTGTGGGCTGGGATGCCACGCTGAACGGCAACCTGGCGGAGCAGTTGCAAGAGCCAACTCTGATGGGCGCCTATGAAGGAGCGGGCATCACCGTACTGTCGAAGGGCGTACGTTTCCGCTCGAATCCTTTCGCGTCGGATACGTTCCCAGACAATACGACCCTGCTGGGAAACAGCGGCTCCGACTGCGGCTTTGCCAGCAACTTCATGTGCAACCCGTCGCGTATTGACGGCTTGACCGTCAGTAACAGTTCGCAAGGTGGTGGCGGCGTCTTCGCTCACGGCTGGGCACATAACCTGGAAATCTCCAATAACCGAATTCGCAATAACCAGGGAACCTTGACCGGCGGTATCACCATTGGCCAGGGAGAACATCCGGATGCATACCTGGCGGGTACGGTCAACCCGGCTCCTGGCTCGTGCCAGAGCGATGTTGGCCTGCCCACGAATACGCAATTGCCCTATTGCTTTGACCGCTTCGTGAAGGTTCACAACAATTCGGTGACGGTGAACTCTTCCGAAGGCGACGAACTGTTCTCGGCAACGCCCTCGGGCGGCGGTGGTGTCACGTTCTGCACCGGCGCCGACTATTACAGCTTCAACAACAACTGGGTGTGCGGAAACCTGAGCACGGGTGACGGAGGCGGCTTCGCTCACCTCGGATATATCTGGTTGAACCAGAATGATTCGCAACACCCCAACCAAGGTATCCGGCACAACGTGTTTATGTTCAACGAGAGCACCAATCCGACGGTTCCGACCGAAGGTGGCGGTCTCATCCTCATGGGCGCACCGGACACCGATCCGACCTGCCCGGGTGAGCCTGACCAGGATTGCGCGGCTCGTCTTGGTGGCGTTAGCGACGGTACAGGTCCAGGAATGGTGATTGACGCCAACCTGATTCTAGGAAACGCCGCGAGCAGCGGCGCAGGCGGCGGTCTTCGGATCCAAGGCCTGAACGGAACTGAGGTTGGTTTCTTCCCGACGACACCGTCGCGCTGGAACACCGCTCAGGTCACCAACAACATCATCGCCAATAACATGGCCGGATGGGATGGCGCCGGAGTCTCCTTGCAGGATTCTCTGCTGGTGAACTTCGTCAACAACACGGTGATGTCCAATGACTCCACTGCCTCGTCCGGAGTGCTCTTCGACGCCTTCTTTGCTCCTCTGGCGGGTTCGCCCGGCCAGACTTGCAACGGCAGCTGCGATCGCGCAGCAGCCCAGCCCTCAGGGCTGTCGGTTGCGCCTCACAGCACAGAGATGTTGGGGGTGATTACCGGCAGCACGACATGTCCAAGCGGCCATCCGTCTTGCAAGTCCATTTCGGACCCGCTTATCGCCAACAATGTGTTCTGGCAGAATCGCTCGTTCCACATCGGTGTAAAAACGCCAGGAAGCGGGGAACTGCAGAGCACCGTCGCGTTGCTGAACTCGTTCACCAATAGTGCAGTCAGCAGCCAGACCGGCATCGGCCAATGCGTAGCCAACACCAGCACCTGGGATATTGGCGTGCGCGGCGATACTGCACCAGGCAATCACGCTTCCGGCGCGACCCTGGCCCCCACGTTCTCGATCCTGACCAACGCGGCGGAAAATGGCAACGGCTCGAATAACCGCACGGGAGCCAATCCGAATGTTGCCAAGCAGTATTGCAACGGCTCGCGAATCCCGCCCGAGTTGCAGGGGTTGGGCTTCTACGGCTACCAAGTACCTCCGGGAACGAACGAAACGAACGTTCCGGTGCCGGTATTCAACTTAACCGCCGGAGCCACCGTGGACGAGGGCAACAACTGGATCAATATCACGTGGGGCCCGTTGTTACTAACTGATCCATCACACACAACGCAAATGCTGGGAGACTACAGTCTGACAGCATCTTCCACGGCGGCAATCGACACCGCGGATGGTTCGGTTGCACCCGCGAAGGACTTCTTTGGCCGAAGCCGGCCACAGGGTTCCGAGCCCGACATGGGAGCGGTTGAGTTCGTCAAAGCGGCTGCTTCGGACATGGAAGTCACACCCCTGTCGCTGGCCTTCGGCGACGTGGGCAACAACACCGACAGCCCGCTCTTGTTCGTGACCGTCAGCAGCACGGGTAGCTCGCCGCTGACTGGTCCGAGCGGCAGCGGTCCGATCACGCTGAGCTTCAGTTCGCCCGCCTTCACGCGGGTGACTTCGGGTACAGGCGTGTCGAGCAGCTGCAGCACGACACAGTCAATCGCAGTCGGCGCCACCTGCCGGATTTACGTCAGGTTCCATCCGACGGTGCTTGGCGCGGCCGCAGGCACGATGACCATCAACAGCAATGACGCCAGTCCAGACGTTGCCACCGAGAGGGCAGTCTCGCTCAGCGGCCGCAGCGTGAGGATCACCGTCACACCTTCGTCCCTGTCGTTCACTACGTTGTTCGGAGGAAACTTCGGTGCAGCGCAGAACGTGACGGTAAGGAACGTCGGAACGACTCCGCTTGCAGGACCGATCACCACCAGCATTACCGATGTGACCAATGGGGTGATCTTCCAGGTACAGAGCACAACGTGCCCGACGAGCGCAGTCACTAGCTTGGCGCCCAATGCGACTTGCAACGTTGCAGTGCGCTTCCGCTCGCCGACGATTCTGACGCAGGGAACCGGCACGTTGAACGTTTCCGACAACGAGCCCGCAACTGTCAAGGTTAGCCTGGCCGGTATCCGGTTATTCTAACCATCGCTCCCATCGTTGCTGGTGTCTGCTGAACAAGGCAGACACCAGCAGCGACGGATTAGCAGCAGAAAGCTTTCGCGGCAAGATACTGCTCGTGAGGTTGCGAGCAGTTTCGTTTTTAGATGGAAGTGCGCATCAATCTGACGTTCATGCTCGCTGGGGAAGAATCGAATGAGAATCTACAAATTTTTCTATCTGCTTGTCGCCGTTCTAATCGCACAAGTCGCACTGGCTAAAATGCCATTCACAAACGAAGTTTTTGGAAAGATGGAAGGCACGCTGGATTACTGCGCTCGCGTTGACTCGACAGCTGCGGATAAGTATCAGCAAAAGAAGAAAGACGTCTTTAAGAGTGTCCCGCAGAACGAAGTGGATGAGGCTCGCAGGACCGAAGAATACAAAGCCGGTTATGACTGGGCCAGCGAGGAATTGCCCAAGATGCCGAAGACTGAGGTTTCCAGCGCTTGTGCGGCCAGCCTGGAAGAACAGAAATAGCAGACCAACAGGCCCTGCCCGGATGGCGAACTTGTTGGGTTCAGAACATTGTAGGATTGCGAGGGTGATATTGAAGAATCAAATAGCAAATTTCAGGGTAACAATCCTGCTGGCGGGAACGTTTAGCGGGAGCCTATTTATACCAAGTTCGGTGGCGCAGACGGCCGTCGCCCAAGAGCGCGCCCAGACACAGCCGGCTAACTCCAATTCCGCGGCTTCCACCCCTGCCGCACCTGTGCCTCAAGCTAGCCCGTCCTCTACGGGGAAGCGTCCTCGCCTAGGTCCGACAGGACTAGGTAAGCACGCGGCAAATTTCTATCAAATCACTTGGGGCGTCGACTCCTTTGGAGCGAAGGCGGTCGAGTCGGGTGAAATGATTCGCTTCACCTATCGAATCATCGACCCCGCGAAGGCCGAGGGTCTGAATGACAAGCGCAACGAACCCGAACTTCTCGACGAAAGGGCCAACGTGAAATTGACGGTTCCGTCGCTCGAAAAGGTAGGGCAACTTCGTCAAAGCGGCAAGCCCGAGGCCGGCAAGGTTTATTGGATGGCGTTCTCCAACAAGGAACGCTACGTAAAGCGGGGAGACCGGGTCAGTATTGTGATTGGGAAGTTTCGCGTCGACGGACTGCTGGTGGAATAGTAACTATCGAAGAGTAATATGTCAGAGTAGCCTTAGCGGGTCCGCAAACCTGCGCCTCCACTTGGAGGTGGCGGGGGTGTGGCAGTTTTGCCGTCCTCTCCTTTCACCCCAACAGACTGCCGTGACCCAGATCACTGACTGAGAGTCCAATTTTCATACGCTACACCCAACGTTCGCCTCGGAGGGTGGCGATATAAATTCCGCTTTTTTTTATCCCGCTCCGAGGATCGTGGGAAGAAATGGACCAGCTGATTGTAAACGAAATGATTGAACGCTTGGTGCGAGCTGGCAAGGCGCTGGCCTTGGCGTTGTAGCGATGATAAACGTCCTGCGAGGTGGCTTTACCGTTGAGGAGCTTTTGCACCTGATTGCTTCACGCCTTCCGTCCACGGCAATCACACCATCCTCGCCGCGATGGGTCATGTGATTTCTGTCGGCCTTTTACGCTGGAGCACTCCACGTATCGCGTCTTTCTGCAAGGTGGGAGAACCATCGACAGTTCAGGTTTCATTAACTACTGGCAACCAATTGGTTCTCTGGGCGCAACTTTTGAAAAGGCAAACAACAGCTTCGTTTCCGTTGATATCCCACCCAGAAGGGATGTGTCGGCTGTCTACGCCCTCCTACAAAAAAGAGAGGATGTTGGAGGACAGTGCTGAAGCTTATGAGCGAGATTTGGGTTTTTACGGGAAAGAGAAGTTTGCCAAGCAATAACCCCACGTTCCCGGGTGGAGTGTTTTCTTCCTTGGAATTAGCTGAGCAGTGGATTGGGCGACATCAGCTATCCGGCACACTGACTCTCTACCGAATGGACACAGGTGCATATGACTGGGCACTCGCAAACGGATATTTCAAGCCCGCACCATCAAACGCCCGAGTTCATCGGTCTTTTTTCGGGTGGAGATACTCATCATCACTATGAGGGCGGAAAGCGCGCACAAGGCTGAAATGCCAAAAATGGGTCGAGACGCCTGCGGCTCACATGACCACCGCTCCACGCCGTTGGGGCATGAGCCCGTTCGATTTGACGCTGGCCCTGCCCCCCGTTTCCTGTTCCATGCTCGGCCGGGGTGCTGATCGGACCGAGCTCGGATCTTTGCCCACTTTCCACGAAGAGAGTTCTGACGCGTTTGGCCTCGTTCTGATCCGCTTGGGCCATGGATCTATCACGTTTCTATCACGGCATGAGTTTGTCAGATGCGTGGGGCTGTCACTCGACGGTAGCGGGCCAGCTGGAGTTGTGTAACGTTGAGCTGTCACCCTGGACAAAACGGGAGCGGAAAACAAGGACAAATCGTAGCGAACAATAGGGGACCCGCGAATTATGAGTACACAGGAGGGTTCTGATCGGTTATGAAAACTTTCTACTCTACCTGATTCTTGAATCGCTTACCAGGAACGGGTTCTGACGCGTACTGATCAACTTTGCCCCCTTCTGAGCATGGAACTACTACAGTTTTACTACAGGCGATTCGCTATCCACGTTCGGAAGACAGCAGCTTCCCCCGTGGCTGCCGAACGCGAGAACGGCCTCACC